>NZ_JAQIBU010000121.1 GCF_027858935.1 Oleiagrimonas sp.
ACCCACACCGCACGCATGTTCGCGAGAACCGCCGACATGCAGATGAACGCACACGCCAGCCTCATCACATGGCTTCTCGCCACCCCGGCAAACCGCACGCCAAGCCCATGGCATCAGGAAAGGATCGACACGGGGATCGCGCGGCCAGGAAACAGGGGAACAAAGCCCACGACCGCCACGATATGCATCAACGCAAGCACGACAAGCGCGCAGATGACGGCAATTCCTGAGCTTTCCCGGCACCCAAGGAGCGGGCAAGACCCGCTCTTTTCAGCGCATTCGCTTGCAGACCGTTGAAGCTCATGACTTGAGGCGATATCCACTGCGAAAAATCCACCACAACGTGACCAGACACAGCGCCAGGAACAGCATGATCATGCCCAGGCTCAGTCCAACGCCGACGTCAGCGCGATCGTAGAAACTCCAGCGGAATCCGCTGATCAGGTACACCACCGGGTTGAACAGCGTCACCTTCTGCCAGAACGGCGGAAGCATGTGGATCGAGTAGAAACTGCCGCCGAGGAAGGTCAACGGCGTAACGATCAGCAAGGGCACAAGCTGCAGCTTCTCGAAATTGTCCGCCCAAATGCCGATGATGAAGCCGAACAGGCTGAAGGTCAGCGCCGTCAATACCAGAAACAGCAGCATCCAGAACACATGGGCAATATGCAGAGGCACGAACAGCCCTGCCGTACCCAGGATGATCAAGCCCAGCAGCACCGCCTTGGTCGCGGCTGCACCGGCGTAGCCGAGCACAATCTCCAGGTAGGACACGGGTGCCGAGAGGATTTCGTAGATGGTGCCGGTGAACTTGGGGAAATAAATCCCGAACGAGGCATTGGAAATGCTCTGCGTGAGCAGGTTGAGCATGATCAGCCCCGGGACGATGAACGCTCCGTAGCTGACACCGTCCACCTGCTTGATGCGCGAACCGATGGCCGACCCGAAAACCACGAAGTACAGCGACGTCGAAATCACCGGCGCCACGATACTCTGCAGCAGAGTGCGCCCGGTCCGGGCCATTTCAAACAGGTAGATGGCGCGCATGCCTCTGGGATTCATGCTGCGGACCTCACCAGGCTGACAAAAATCTCCTCCAGCGAACTTTGCTGGGTGCTGAGGTCGTTGAATGTGATACCCGCCTTGCCCAGGTCGCTCAGCAGGCGCGTGATCCCGGTGCGTTCAGCCTGGGTGTCGTAGGTGTAGATCAGCTGCTCGCCGCCCCCGGCCAGACGCAGATGGTGCTCGGCCAGGGACCCGGGGATCTGATCGAGCCGCTTGTGCAGTTGCAGGATCAGCCGTTTTTCTCCCAGTTTTCGCATCAGTTCTGCAGTCTCCTCCACCAGCACAATGCGGCCGTTGTTGATCACGCCCACGCGGTCGGCCATCTGTTCGGCTTCCTCGATGTAGTGCGTGGTCAGGATGATGGTCACGCCGTCCGCGCGAAGCTGGCGGACCACTTCCCACATGTCCCTGCGCAACTCCACGTCCACGCCCGCGGTGGGCTCGTCCAAAAACAGGATCTCGGGTTCGTGGGAGAGCGCCTTGGCGATCATCACGCGGCGCTTCATGCCGCCCGAAAGCGTGCGCAGGCGGGCGTCCTTTTTGTCCCACAAGGACAGCTCTCGCAGGATCTTCTCGATGTGCATGGGGCTTTTCGGTTTGCCGAACAGGCCGCGGCTGAAGCTGACCGTCGACCACACCGTCTCGAAGGCGTCGGTGGTCAGCTCCTGCGGGACCAGGCCGATCCGCGCGCGGGCCGCGCGGTAGTCGCGCACCACGTCGTGTCCGCCCGCGACCACCGTGCCGCTGCTGGCGTTGACGATCCCGCACACGATGTTGATCAGCGTAGTCTTGCCGGCACCGTTGGGACCCAGCAGCGCAAACAGTTCGCCGGTGCGTATGTCGAGATTGATGTCCTCGAGCGCCCGGAAACCGGATGCGTAGACCTTGCCGAGATGAGTGATGGATACCGCAGGCGCCGCGTCCGGGCGCGCCTGCTTGGACGCCTCAGGGTTCATCCGCTGCCTTGTCGTGCCAATGCCAGACCCCCAAGACTACATCCTCAGGAACCACGGCACAGCCCGTGCGAATGGCTCATCGAAGGGCCGGCGGTGACGCTAAACGACCCAGCTACTCCGGCGGGGACTTCGCGGGCAGAGCGAGAATCCATTTCGCCATGGCTCGCGCATCGTTCGCAGGCACGTTCAGGTCGGGCATGACGCCAGACCAGTGGCCCTGTCCGCCATGCTCGATGAAGGCGGCCAGGCTGGCCTCGGCCTGTGTCTGGTCGCGGTAGCGCCAGGCCACCCAAGCAAAGGCCGGCCCAACGCTGCGCTTGTCAACGGCGTGGCAACTCATGCACGCGAAGCGTCGCAGCGCGGGCGGCGCCTGGGCCGGGACGGGGGCATTGCGATGCCCCATCATGCCGTGCATGCCCATCTGCCCGGGGTGCATCTGCCGGGGGCCCTGCGCAAACGCCGCGGCCGCCAGTACGCACCCTGATATCACCAATGATAATCGATGCATCGTCCCGCTCCCGCGTAAGCACGAATCGGCTCATGGCAAGTGTGGCCCTGCGCAGCGCGATTGCAAGCGGTCCAGCCTGCATTCCGGTACTGGATAGACGTCCGGCTCCACACAAAAACCCGGTGAAACAGCCCCCGAACGACCTCCATCCGAACGCAATGAATTTTCATTTCGGGTCGATCCGCCCTGCTGCTATCTTCGCGTTTCCCCCTTGGAGACCCGATCCTACGATGACCACCACTGCGGTCGCACCTGCCCCAGTCCGCGGCTTCCGCTACTACGACCTGATGGTCGGCGGCATGGTCGCGGTGCTCCTCAGCGCCAACCTGATCGGGCCGGCCAAGGTCGGGATCGTGACCCTGCCCTGGATCGGCGCCCTCAGTTTCGGGGCCGGCAATCTGTTCTTTCCGGTCAGCTACATCTTCGGGGATGTGCTGACCGAGGTGTACGGCTATGCCCGCGCGCGCCGCGCGATATGGGCCGGCTTCGGGGGCCTGGCCTTTGCCACCCTGATGACCTGGGCCATACTGGCCATGCCGGCGAGCCCGGACGAGCCGTTCAACGCGAAACTGCAGCCGGCACTTGAAATCGTGTTCGGCAACACCGGGCGCATTGTTGCCGCCTCCATGCTGGCTTACTGGTTGGGCGATTTCGCCAATTCCTACGTGATGGCGAAGATGAAGATCTGGACCGAGGGGAGGCATCTGTGGACGCGTACAATCGGATCGACCATCGTCGGCCAGGGCGTGGACAGCCTGACCTTCTATCCGATCGCTTTTCTAGGTATCTGGGAAGGCCAGACACTGCTCAAGGTCATCGCCTTCAACTGGGCCATGAAAATCACGGTCGAGGTGGTGTTCACGCCCGTCACCTACGCCGTGGTCGGCTTTCTCAAGCGCAGGGAAGGCGTGGATACCTACGATCGCGACACCCACTTCACACCCTTCAGCCTGCGCGATGAAGGGCAGTTCCAGAGCATGCACCGCAAATGAAAACTATCTCCGATACCTCCCGGTTCAAGCTGCCCCTGGGCACCCGCGTCCTTGGCTGGTCCGGCCTGCTGCCGTTCCTGGCCACGCTGGCCCTGGCGGTGCTGGCCCCGGGCGCGCGCATCCTTGCGTCGTCGATGTTCATCGCCTACGGCGCGGTCATCCTGAGTTTCATCGGGGGTACCCGTTGGGGCAGCGGCCTGGCCATGCAGGCGCCGGGTCCGCGCCTGGTGGAATCGGTACTGCCCAGCCTGCTGGGCTTCGGGGCCCTGCTGCTGGTGCATACGCCTGCACCCGCGCTGGCAGTGCTGGCCGCTGGCTTCGCCGCCTGGCTGGTCATTGACCTGCGCGACCGGACCTGGTCGCCGGCCTATCGGCACATGCGTCTGGGAATCAGCATCACGGTTCTGGCCCTGCACGCGGCGTGGATTGTGGTGTTGTGAAAGTGTCCGCAGCACGCCAAACGGCTGCGTGACGCAGCCGTCCACGCCTCGTTCAATAGTCGCAGACGTCCAGCACGATCACCTGGTGTGCCCGATAGACGCCGCGATCCTTCGGCCAGCCGCATTCGGCCAGCGCCCGGGTGCCTGCCGCCCATGGTTCATGGTCGAGCAGAGCCTCGGTACGCGATGGTCCCTCGCCGTCGCAGGCGTGGAACAGCCGCAAGGCATGCAGCCCGGGAGACAGTATTTCGCGCTGCAGCACAACTTCAATCGCGGACGTGGTCGCCGCAGGTACATCGGCCTCACTGAACGTACCGCGCAGCATCCACCGACCCAGAAACACATCCCAGCCACGCAAGCCGATTTCCCAACGGGCAAGGTCGAGCGTGCGATCGTCGGTGACATACCAGCAGGCAGCCAGCAGCACCGGAAACATGCCGTGGCGGAATCGCGCCAGAGCATCGTCCAGGCCCATTTTGCCGCCACCTTCGCCGGCAAGGCTCTCCTCGATGCGTCGATCCTCGCCAATCACCACGTCCACATCCAGCCGCCCCGGCGCCCCCGCCTCGTCGTGCCAGGTGGCGCGGATGGCAGGCAATCCGTCCGGACTCAGCAGCCAGCCGTCCTCGTCCGGTTCCAGCTCGACATCGTGCTCGGTGAACAGCTCGAGCAAATGGCGCTGCAGTACATGGTCGTGCATGAGGATTCCGTGTCCGCGCTGAAAGGACGGCCAGTCTGCCTCAAAGCATGCGTGCCAGATAGCCGGCCGTCTTTCCGGTACCTGAAACGGCCACCTGTGCCGGCGTGCCCTGCACCATCACCGTGCCGCCCTCGTCGCCGGCTCCGGGGCCCATGTCGATGACCCAGTCGCAATCCGCGATCACGCGCAGGTCATGCTCGACCAGAAGGACCGTGTGCCCGGCATCGACCAGTCCCTGCAACTGCCGCATCAGGCGGTCGGCATCGGCGGGGTGCAGGCCGGTCGTGGGTTCGTCCAGCACATACAGCGTGTGGCCTCGTGTCTGGCGCTGCAACTCGGTGGCCAGCTTGATGCGTTGGGCCTCGCCACCGGACAGCTCGGTCGCCGGCTGGCCCAGACGCAGGTAGCCCAGGCCCACCTGGCGCAGGCTCGACAGCGATCGCGCCAGCGCCGGCACTTGTTCGCCAAAGAATGTGGCAGCGGCATCCACCGTGAGGTCCAGCACCTGGGCGATGTTCTTCCCGTTCCAGGTCACGGCCAGGGTGTCCTCGTTGTAGCGCGCGCCATGGCAGGTCGGGCACGGGGCGAACACCGACGGCAGAAACAGCAGGCCCACGGACACGAAGCCTTCGCCCTCGCAGGTGGGGCAGCGCCCCTTGCGGACATTGAACGAGAAACGGCCGACGTTGTACTTGCGACGACGTGCTTCGGCCGTGGCGGCGAACAGCTTGCGCACGTGATCGAACAGCCCGGTGTAGGTCGCCAGATTGGAGCGTGGCGTGCGCCCGATGGGCTTCTGGTCCACCACCACCTGACGCGTGAGCATATCCATGCCCGCGACCAGGCGGCCGCCCACGGGCGGCGGCACATCGCCCGCCGCAAACTCATCGCCCTCGTCGGGCACCTGTGCCTGCATGCCCAGGTGCATGCCGACCAGTTCCACCAGCGCCTGGCTGACCAGGCTGGACTTGCCGGCGCCGGACACGCCGGTGACGACCGTCATCACGCCCAGCGGAATGTCCACATCCAGACCCTGCACGTTGTTGCGCACGATGGCCTCCAGGCGCAACCATGTGGTGGGCTCGCGAAACGAACCCCGATGCTCGGATGCGGACCCGAAAAGATACGTCCGCGTGTGCGATCTGGCGCAGTCGCGCAATCCTTCCGGTGGCCCGCTGTAGAGCACCTCGCCGCCCTGCTCGCCCGCATCGGGACCGATATCGACCAGCCAGTCGGCAGCGCGGATCACGTCCAGGTCGTGCTCGACCACGAACACCGAATTACCGCCGCTGCGCAGCCGTGACAGGGCCCGCAGCAGGGCCTCGGTGTCGGCCGGATGCAAGCCCGCCGAGGGTTCGTCCAGCACATAGACCACGCCAAACAGCTTGGCCCGGAGTTGCGTGGCCAGGCGCAAGCGCTGCAATTCGCCAGGTGACAGCGTGGGCGTGCTGCGATCCAGCGACAGGTAACCCAGTCCCATATCGTTCAACGTGGCGATGCGCGTGCACAGATCCTGCACGATGCGCTCGGCGACGAGTCCGGTTTCCGGGTGATCCGCGTGGCCGCCATCCGGTCCATCCACGGCCGCGCCCAGGCGTTCGAAAAGCTGGCGCATGGGCAGCCGCGAGGCGGTTGCGATATCCATGCCGGCAAACGTCACCGCCAGTGCCTCGCGTCGCAGGCGCCCGCCGCCGCAGGCCGGACACGCACTGGAGATCATGTAGCGCAGCACGCGCTTCTTGATGCTTTCGCTGGTCGCATTGGCGAAGGTGTGCATCACATATTCGCGCGCGCTGACATAGGTGCCCTTGTAGTTGCCGGCCTCGCCGCGCGCATGGGCGGCGCGCGCATCTTCCGGCGAGGTATCGCGGTACACCGGCACCGTGGGCTGTTCGCTGGTGAACAGGATCCAGTCACGGTCCACACGCGGCAGGTCGCGCCATGGCGTGTCCACGTCGTACCCCAGCGTGACCAGGATGTCGCGGTAGTTCTTGCCCTGCCAGGCCGGCGGCCAGGCGGCGATGGCACGGTCGCGGATGGTCAGCGACGGGTCCGGCACCATCGATTCCTCGGTCACGTCGAACACCTTGCCCAGGCCGTGGCATTCCGGACAGGCGCCGGCCGGTGTGTTGGGCGAGAAGGCGTCCGACTCCAGCATCGCCTGGCCCGCGGGATAGGTGCCGGCGCGCGAATAGAGCATGCGCAGTGCATTGGACAGGGTGGTCAAGCTGCCCACGGACGAGCGCGCGCTGCCGCCGCCACGCCGCTGCTGCAGGGCTACCGCAGGCGGCAACCCGTCCACCGCATCGACGTCCGGCACCCCTACCTGTTCGATCAAGCGTCGCGCATAGGGCGCCACCGACTCGAAATAGCGCCGCTGCGCCTCCGCGTACACGGTGCCGAAAGCGAGCGACGACTTGCCCGAACCGGATACGCCGGTGAATACCACCAGCGCATCGCGAGGAAGGTCCACGTCGATCTGCTTGAGGTTGTGCTCGCGGGCGCCGCGCACCCGCACGCAACCATTGTCATCTTCGCGGGCTTCGGATGGCGCCGGGGGCGGAGCGGGCATGGCGGTCTTCCTGTGGGCGGATCAGGCCGCGCGCTTGCACGGCGCCAGCCGGGCATTGTAACTGCCCGGCTGGCATCCCTCTGCATCACCGCGTGCCGGCATCCTCCAGCTGCTCGCGACGATGCGAGCCCTGGCGCTCCAGCATCCAGCCGGGATATTCGTCGGGCAGCGCGCTGACCTTGTCCAGCGCCTGCAGTTCGTCGGCATCAAGACGGACTTCGGTCGAGGCGATGTTGTCCTCGAGCTGGTCCATGCGTTTGGCACCGATGATCACACTGGTGACGGCCGGCTGATGGTTGAGCCAGGCCAGGGCGATCTGTGCCACCGAAACGCCGCGCTTCTCCGCCATGCCCCGCATGACCTCGATGCAGTCGTAACCGCGCTCGGTATCCACCGGCGGGAAGTCGAAACTCGCGCGGCGGCTGCCCTTCTCCGCTTCCTTGTCGCGGCCGAACTTGCCGCTGAGCAGTCCGCCCGCCAGCGGGCTCCAGACCATCAGGCCGACATTCTCGCTCTGGATCGCCGGGATGATTTCGCGCTCGAGGTCGCGGCCGGCCACGGTGTAGTACGCCTGCAGCGACTGGAAGCGCGACAGACCGTGCCGGTCACTGATACCCAGCGCCTTCATGATCTGCCATGCGGCCCAGTTGGACACGCCCACGTGCCGCACATGACCATGCTGCACCAGGTTGTCCAGCGCACGCACTGTTTCCTCGATCGGCGTGGCCGGGTCGAAACCATGCACCTGGTACAGGTCGATATAGTCCAGCTGCAGGCGCTTGAGGCTGGCCTCCACGCCCTCGATGATGTGGCGTCGCGACAAACCGCGTGAATTGACCCCACCGGTACCGGTCTCGCCGAACACCTTGGTCGCCACGATCACGTCCTCGCGCGGCACCTTGAGATTCTTCAGCGCCTGGCCGGTCATCACCTCCGAGGCACCTTCGGAGTAGACATCCGCGGTGTCGATGAAATTGATGCCGGCATCCATGGCGCGCCCGATCAGCCGATCAGCATCGCTCTGCTGAAGGTCGCCGATCTTGCTCCAGAGATCGCCCTTGCCACCGAAGGTCATGGTGCCCAGGCACAATTCGGAAACGAACAGGCCGGTATGGCCGAGTGATTTGTATTGCATGAAAAACTCCTTCGATCAGGGGAATGCACTGGTTTGCGCCGGGACACCTGCGAAACAGGACATGCCCGGGGTACCCTTCACAGTTGACGGCAGGGAAGCGTGATTTCAAGCGTGCAACGATGCTTCGGGCAAGGGTGTTCAGGGACAAAACCGGTCATGCAGCAGCCATGATGCCAAGATTGCATCCAGGCAAGGTTTGCCGGGGGTTCATCACGCCTTTACGCAGCCATCACCAACAATTATTGCTGGTGTCCATCGTGGTGCTGACCATGGCACTGCCATGCACCAGTACCGCGGGTTCCCCTCAGCATGCGCGTTGCAGGGCGAAGCCGCAGCCGTGACCATCACCCGTGATGACTGGGGCATCGCGCACGTGCACGGCAGGACCGATGCCGACGCAGTGTTCGGCATGACCTGCGCGCATGCCGGGAACGACTTCAATCGCGCCGAGAGCAACGACCTGACCTGCGTGGGACTGATGGCCGAGGTCAGGGGTAAGGGCGCCCTCTGGCAGGACCTGCGCCAGCGCCTGTTGGTATATCCGGACCTGCTCAAGAACCACACCGAACGCGTGTACCATCCGGGACAGGCCTCAAACACACCTTGAATAAAGCTGCGCGCAAAGGACTCCCGGCTCAGGAATCCTCGGGGATAAGGTCCACCAGACCATGGCGCATGGCATAGCGCATCAGCTCGGATTGATTGGACAATCCCATTTTCTCCAGCAGGTGCGTCTTGTGCGTACTGACTGTCTTGATGCTGAGGCAGAACTCCTCTGCAATATCGGTCAGGCTCATGCCACGCACCAGGCGCGTGAAGACTTCGTACTCTCGACCGGACAAAGTCGTGTGCGGCGGCGCAAGGTCCGGACGGACCACATTCCTAGCCAGCAGCTCGGCCACCTTGGCGCTGATATAGACCCCTCCTGAGGCCACTTTGCGAATGGCCCGCAGCAACAGGTCGCCATCGAATTCCTTGGTCAGGTACCCCGATGCACCCGACTGCAGCGCACGCACCGCATATTGCTCCTCCTGGTGCATGGTAAAGACCAGTATCGGAAGCCTGGGTTGCAACTCCTTGACGCGCTTGATCATTTCCAGGCCGTTACGTCCGGGCATCGAAAGATCGAGGATCAGCAAACCCCAGTCGTGTTCATTCAACCGCTCGACCAGGGATGCGCCGTCCCAGGCCTCGCCTGCGAACTCCAGGTCCGAGGTATCGTCAAGAATCTTCCTCAGGCCATTCCGGATCACGCCGTGATCGTCGGCCACCAATACCTGCACTCTCATCATGCTTCCTCCCTGACTGTTGCCCTGACGACGAGCGGAATGTGGATCTCGATCGTCGTGCCCTTATCCGGTTCGCTGATCACCCGGAACGTGCCGCCAAGAGCCGATGCGCGTTCGCGCATGCTGACCAGACCGATGCCACCCCCACCGTGGTCATGCACGAACCCGCAGCCGGTGTCGCGTACGGTCACCACCAGGTCGTCGCCGTGCTGCTCCAGCTGCACGGCAAGCCATGAAGACCGGGCATGACGCACTACATTCGACAGCGCCTCCTGCACCATGCGGAAAATCGCCGTGGCCAGCGCTTCATCCTGAACCAGGTGCGCCGCCGGCAGGTTGCACTGATAGCTGATGTTGGTGTGTCGGGTGATTTCCTCGACCTGCCAGGCCAGTGCCTCACCGAGGTCACGATCCTCCAGCACCCACGGACGAAGCTCGGTGGAAATACGTCGTACGGAAGTAATCGCACGGTCCAGCATTTCATGCATGGCAACGAGCATGTCGGTGGCCGCGCGCCGCCCTTCCTTCAGTCGACCGGAAAACCAGGTCAGCTCAAGCTTGAGGCCCGTCAGTTGTTGTCCCAGGTCGTCATGCAACTCGCGCGAAATGCGCGTGCGCTCCTCGTCGCGCACATTCTGCAGGGCGGCCGAGAGGCGACGAAGCTCGGTATTGATCTCGCGCAGTTCGGCATCCTTGCGACGGCGCTCGGTGACGTCGCGCAATACCGCCGTGAGTTGCGGCTTGCCCTCGATGAGTGTTTTCGAGACCGCCGATTCGATCGGGAACTCGCTGCCATCTGCACGCAGGCCGTGGATATCGGTCTGCAGCGCCATGTTGCGCGAGGCCATCGAAGCATGCATGAAGGACCAGACGTGGACGTCATGGTTGTGTCGATAACGTGCCGGAAGCAAGCGCGCCAGCGGAATGCCGATGGCGTCCTTGGCGGGGATGCCGAACATGCGCTCGGCAGCAGTGTTGAACATCACGACCTGCTGCTGATCATTGACCGAGATGATCGCGTCCATCACCGAATCCATCGTCAGTCGGTAGCGATCATCCGCCTCCCGCAATGCCGAGCTCAGCTTGCCCTCGCGCCGAAGCTCGACGCCAAGGAGGAATGCCGCGATGCCGATGAAAACACACACCAGCGCCGTGCCCAGCAGTACCGGAATTGCCGCATGGCGCCAGGCAGCCAGAACTTCCATGTCGTTTTCCCGCACGGCCACAAGCAATGGGAAATCAGGTACTTGTGCAAGCACCAGTCCGTTCTTGCCCGGATCCTCGCCAGTGGCGGCGACCTCGACCGGCACACTGCCGGTACGGGTCAGGTCCACGCCACGGAGCTCAGATGCAGCACGGCCCAGCGCCTGCGATCGATGCGGAATGCTGGCAATGAGCGTGGCATCGTCGTGATACAAGCCAATGGGACGCAGGAATCCCTGTTCCATGTAGCCGTAGTAGTTTTCAAAATACTTGAGATTCATGGCCGCGACGGCCACGCCTCGAAAGCTGCCGTCGGCGGCCTCGATGCGCCGTGCGAGATACAGCGTCCAGGTGCCCTGCTTGCCCATCTGCACGGGTCCGCTGATGTACAACCGTGACGGCGCGACCCTGGACATGGCCTTGAAATCGGAGCTGGACACATTCCAGCGCTTGCCGTTGAGGTCTGATGCCGATGCATTGTTGATCCTGCCTTCCGGATCCACGATGAACAGGGCCCTGACCTGACGCAATCCGCTGGAGCGCGTGCTCAGCAGCAGGTGTACGGGCATGCTGTCGAGCATCAACTGGCTGCCGTACGGTGATTGCATGCGGTCCTGCACTCCTTTCAGCGCCATGTCTGCGCCACGGAAGGACTGCTCGGTCTGTGCACTGAGCATGCGTACCAGGCTCACGGTCTCCCGGTGCGCGCGCGCAAGGTCACGCGTGCGCATGCTCAGCAGCAGCGAAGCCACCAGCATCAGGATGGCGATGACGGTGACCATGGCCAGAAGGTAGACCGCGCGTACCGGTCGCAGGCGTCCCGGAGCGAGCACGCTGTTCATCCCGGTACGCTGCCGACAAACAGGTTCGAGACTCCTTCGTGCCCCGGAGTCACGATGGCCTTACGGGTTGCCATCGAGCAAAGGATCACCTGCATGCCCTCATTCAGGCGCATATGTGCTGGAAAGCACGATACGCGGATGCGAGTGAACGGCATTGACACAGATCAACTCGGACGTGCGTAGCGCGTCACGAGTCGCGCACGGGCGCCGTTTGCTCCGAGTTTCCCTCGGACAATTCCTAGGTTGAATTTCATTCCGGCTCCGATAGTGGGTTGCGAGGCCGCAAACCATACTGCGCAGGCCTTCAGGGGACATGCGATTACGCCTGCGCTGCCTGGATGCCTACCCCAACCTACGGTGTCGATGTCATGAAAATTTTTTCCGGTTTCGTCGCGGCCGCCGCGATCTCTCTCGTACTGGCGATGAGCGTGGCCACCGCCGTCAACGCCTCGGGCCCCGACGAGGATGCCGCAAAAAGCCTGGCGCGCTCCAATAACTGCTTCAAGTGCCATGCCATCTCGCGCGACAAGGACGGCCCGGGCTGGAAGAAGGTTGCCGAAAAGTACAAGGGCAACCCTGCCGCGGAAGCGAAACTGATCCACCACCTGAACTCCGGGGAGATGGTCAAGCTCGCCGACGGCAGCATGGTGCACCACGAAATCATCAAGACAGACCCGCCCAATGACGCGGCCCAGGTCAAGAATCTCGTGGACTGGATCCTCTCGCTCTAGGGCATGCATCGCACCGCGCTCGTGAAGTCGTGCGCACGCCGTAACTCAGGAAGGGACAAGTTCCATGCATATCTCAAGACTCCGGATCATGGGCGCGTTACTGGTTTTCGCTTGCTGGTTCACTCCGGCCTGGGCCGGTGGACCGCCGATACGGCTTCCCGATCTCGGAGGCTCGACGGCCGCACAGTCGAAAAATGACGCGGGCACTGCCGCACAGGCGCTCGCGCAGGATGCCAAGTGCACCCGCTGCCACGACGAGAATGAAGCCAAGCCGATCCTCTCGATCTACCAGACGCCACATGGCGTCAGGGGTGACGCACGCACACCGACATGCCAGTCCTGTCATGGCGCCAGCGAAGCACATCTTGCAGGCAACAAGACCGGCAAGGGCGTTCCGCCGCCGGATGTGATGTTCAACGCTCACGACTATCCGCAATCGTCCGCGCAAGTGCGTTCCGGGAAGTGCCTGACCTGCCATGACGGCACCCAGCGCACCCACTGGGTGGGCAGCGAGCACCAGGTCAACGACGTGGCCTGCAACGCATGCCACAAGGTCCACAGCCCCATTGACCTGGTCCGTAACAAAGCGACTCAGGTCGAGGTCTGCACAACCTGCCACAAGGAACGCCGGGCCGATATCCACAAGATCTCGCATCACCCGATCGGCGAAGGCAAGGTCGTATGTTCCGATTGCCACAATCCGCACGGATCCACAGCACCCAACCTGCTGAAGATGGCCACCGTGACCGAAACCTGCACCAGTTGCCACGCCGAGAAGCGCGGTCCGTTCCTGTGGGAACACCAGCCGGTGGTCGAGGACTGCACCAACTGTCACACACCGCATGGCTCGAACATTCCACCGCTGCTGAAATCCAGGCCTCCGTTCCTGTGTGAGGAGTGCCACGACGCCCCGCACAACAGCCGCTCGCCCTTTGGCGCAGGCACGGCAGGACTGCAGTCACCGAATGCGGGATTCACAGCCAGCGGCGGACGCGCACCCGACCCCAGCTCCAGCGCATCCGGCCGGGCCTGCCTCAGCTGTCACTCCATGGTCCACGGATCCAACAGTCCGGCGGGCGCCCTACTGCATCGCTAATCATCGGGGACCTGAAATGAAATCCTACACGGACAAGTTGTTTCTCAAGTCACTTTCGCTTGCGATCCTGATGGCCCTGCCGCTTGCGGCCAGCGCCCAGAGCGCGGATGACGTGGCCAACCTGATCAAGCCGACCAACTACCTGGAATTCGGGCTCGGCTACGTCCAGCACGATTCGGCGCAATTTGGCCAGTACAACGGATTGGGTTCCTCCGGCCCCTATCTGATCGGAAACTTCGGCCTGACCGGCGGCGACGCCTACGGCCAGAACAGCGGAACCCGCGTGTGGTCGGTCACCGGCACAGACCTCGGCACCACTTCGCGCTCCATCGACGCCCGCATCAGGGACCAGGGCAAATGGAACCTCGGCCTGCGCTTCGATCAACTACGGCACAACATCAGCGACACGTACGAGACGCCCTTGCAGGGTTCCATGGGGGGGAATGTCTTCACCATGCCCTCCGGATTCGGCGTGGTCAGCGCCGCGCGACCCTCCACGCCCGACCCTTATGGCACCCGCACCCTCACCGCAACCCAGCAGGCCTATTTCCACCGGGTCAAGGTGCATACGGAGCGGCAGAACACCGGGGTGACGGTCGGCTACGACTTCAATCCGCACTGGAATACCCGGTTCAACTGGAACCACATGGAGCAGAGCGGCGCCAAGCTGATCTCCTCGGGCACGGATGAGAACACACCCTCGGCAGGATTCGCTCTCGCGGGCTATGGCCTGCGCGGCGAAGCCATCCAGGTGCTGATGAATCCGACCAATTACACCACCGACAATCTCGACCTGGCCCTGAACTGGCGGGGATCACGGGCCTTCCTCTCCGTGGCGTTCTACGCCTCTAATTTCACCGACCACTACGACAGCGTCAGCTTCCCCAACCCGTACACCACGACAAACGTCGCCAACGGCACGATCCTGCCCGGCGCCTATCCCATGGATGCGTTGAGCACACCGCCAAGCAACAAGTTCAACCGCGGCAGTCTGACTGCCGGATACAACATCACCCCCCGCACACGGCTGGTCGGCGGCTACTCCTATGGCCGCAATACCCAGAACCAGAACTACGTCAACCTCGACCAGATGCAACCGGGCGGGCTTCCAGCCACCTCGCTGCACGGACGGGTGATCATCACCCATGCCGATCTCAATCTCACCAACCGGACCACCCGGCACCTGAGCCTGTCTGCGGGCATGAACTTCGACAAGCGCGACAACCGGACCCCGGCCTACGCCTATGACTACTTCGACCTCGGCGGAGAAGCCGTCACCTCGGTCAACATCCCGCTGAGCTACAGCAAGTCCCGGGGGGAGCTCAGCGCCGACTACCGTTTCGGCCACGGACAGCATTTGCGTGCCGCCTATGAGTACGAAAAGACCCATCGCTGGTGCAACAGCGCGCTGTCCAACAACGCACAGGGCGATCTACCCACGGCCTTTGCCGGGTATTACACGGTGGCCTCCTGCGTCCAGGTGCCCAAGAACGTCGAGGACAAGTATGTCCTGACCTATCGTGCCAACGCCACGGAGCAACTGGACTTCAATGCCGGCTACTCCTACTCCGATCGCACCGCGACCGTGAATGCCTCCTTCTACAACCCGATGCAGGCCATCAGCGAGGGCTTCGAGAATTTCGGCTACCGGGCCTACTTCGATGCCTCGCGGACCCAGCAAATGATCAAGGCCGGGACCAACTGGCAGGCAAGCAAACACCTGAGTTTCAGCCTTGACGGCCGCGCCACCTACGACAACTACACCGACTCACCGCTCGGCGTCCAGGACGGGCATTCGCTCAGCCTGAACTTCGACACCACGCTGGTTATGTCCGAGCACGCTTCAGCTTCACTGTATGCCAGCGCGCAGCGCAGGACCCGCGCGTTGCTCAGCGCATACCAGCGCAATGCCGTCGCCCCGCCGGCCAATACCTGGACCAACGACCTCACGGACAAGGCTGCGATCTACGGAATCACCGCGCAGCGCGGTGGGCTGATGGGCGGCAAGCTCAAGCTGATCGGCGACCTGTCCTACTCGCTGGACACCACCCGCTACTACACCGCGCTGAACTACGTCGACGCAGCCTGCACCGCGCCCAGTCGAGGCGGCTACAGCTGCGGCGCGGTGCCCGACATCCGCAGTCAGCTGTCACGACTGCGCCTGACGGCGAACTACGCCATTGATCGCAAGAGCACGCTGGTGTTCGGCTAC
>NZ_JAQIBU010000124.1 GCF_027858935.1 Oleiagrimonas sp.
CAGATGCACGGCATGCAGGTGCCCCTCGCTTCGCAGGGGATGCTGCGGATTGCGATGTCCGGCGCTGCTGGCATGAATACATTGCGCATCCCATTCGAGCACCGCATCCAGCAGGCACATGGCGCCCGCATGCGGGATCAGATGGGCCCAGTCGGCACGCTCAAGTCTCATGCCGGGCTCCGTGCGGCGCCATCAGGATCGACAGGCAGAAATGGAAGGCCACGCCGAGACTGACCGTAAGACCGATCGCGCGCAGTACCGGAATCGTCGACCATGCCAGCATGCCGAACACCAGCAGCGCAGAAAGCACACACACCACCGTGGCATGCAGCGTGCGCCGTTGCTCTTGCGGGTCGCCGGTATCGCGCTCGAAGAACAGGGCATAGTGCAGTCCCAGTCCCGCCGCGAGGATCAGCGCGACCAGGTGGAACAGGGAGATCTCGATGCCCGCCACGCGCTCGACCGCCAGCACCAGGAAGGTGGCCAGTGTCATCGGCGCCAGCACATGCCATGCGCGGCGCAGGCTGCGCAGCGCCACGCCGATGGTCACCACCAGCAACAGGACCGCCACCGTCAGGGCCATCAGGATGCGCGTCCGGTACGCGGCCACCAGCGACTCGGATGCATGCTTGATGTCCAGCAGATGCACCGCGCCGTGGGTACGCTGTGAAAGTCCCGCAAGGGCAACCGGGTCATGCACGCCGGTGAGCGTGGCCAGACCGATCCAGCCACCGGGTCGCTGCACCAGCATCGAGGCCAGCCGCTGGCCCAGCGGGGACTGCTCGAACATCGCCGGGGTCAGCAGCGGCAGCGTGCGCGCCTTTTCCACCGCATCGACGAAAGGCGCGAACACGCGGGGGCGGAAGGGCAGGCCATCGGTCGCCTTCGCCAGCGCCGCCTCCAGGGTGGCACGATCGGGCAGCCGTGCCTGCCGCGCGCGCTGCACGGCAAGCGGCGGAAGGTAGCGCGTGGGCAACTCGGCGCCATCGAGCGCGCCTTTCTGCTCGAGTGTACGCAGCATCGGCCGGACCTGATCCGATCGACGCAGCACGTCCTGCGCGCTGTTGCCCCGGATGACCAGCAGGTAGCGCACGTCCGGTGCGCCCAACGCGCTGCGAAGCCGGCTGTCGGTGTGCATCAGCCGGGCGGGCAACGGAGTCAGCTTGGCCAGGTTGTTCTGCCAGAACCGGCCCGGCGCCAGCAGCAACATCACGACCACCCCGGCGCTGACCAGCAGCGCAATCCAACGGGGACGCGGCAGGCGATCGAGGAACGTGCGAAAGCGCGCCAGTCCCGGTGTACCCGCCACATCGACGAACCGCTCCGGCAGTACCCGTGGCAACAGGTAGCGAGTGCTCAAACCTGCACCGAGCAGGCCGCTGATGGTGAATACTGCCAGTTGCTGCAACCCTGGAACGCCGGAAGCATAAAAGGCCAGGTAGGCGATGCAGGCCGAAGCAATTGCGGTCAGCAGCAACGGCCACAATCCACGCACGCTTTCGAGGTTGGAAGCCCCGGCACGACGATGGCTGAGCAGACGGATCGGGTATTCCTGCGCCACGCCCAGCAAGGTGAAGCCGAAGGCCAGCGTGATGCCGTGCACCTGCGGATACAAGCTCACCAGCATGGCCAGCCCGGCCAGCGCTCCGCTGGCAATCGGCAAGGCGCCCAGCAGCAATGCGGACGGACTGCGGTAGGCCAGCAGCATCAGCAGGATGAAGCCTACGCTGGAGATCCGTCCGATCCAGTCCGCCTGGTCGCGGGTCTGCCGGTTGATGACCACACTGAAGTAACCCGGGCCGCTGAGCGTGAGTTTCGCCTCGCGACTTCCCTGAAGACCATGGAAGGCCTTGCGCAGCGCACCGATGGCCTGGCGCTGGGTTCCGGGGTCGAAACCCGAGGCCTGCGTCTGGACCAGCATCACGGCCTCGCCCCTGGCATCGAACCAGACCCCGTCACGTACCTTCGGCGCATCCGGCGGCGACCAGCGTTTGGCCAGCTTCAGCAATTCCAGTGTGGGGTCCCGCGGCAACCAGCTCTCGAGCATGCCGCCCGCCGGCGAAGCCAGGTCCTGGAGTCGTTGCTGGAGCTGTTCGCGCAGAAAACCCGCATCCATGTGGTGCGTGTCCAGGGTCGAGGAAAGCAGGTACCGGTAGGGCAGCAACTCCGGGGACAGGCGAGCCGGATCAAAATCACCGTTGACCACCTGGGTGAAATGCGGGTCCTTGCGTAACGCGGCTGCAAGACCGGCACTCATATCCGCCAGCGCGGATGGGGGCTTGCCGCTGATGGCCACCAGCAGCAGGCGCGAGCCGGGGCCATTGCCGATCTGGTCCATCAGCAGTTTCTGGTCGGCGGTGGCCGGCGGCGGCATGAAGCTGCGAAGGTCGGTGCTGACGCGCAGGTTGCGCGTCACAACCAAGGCCAGTGCCGCCAGCACCAGCAGCCACAGAACGATCAGGGTCAGGCGAGGCGCGCGCATGCGCCTAGTCGGCCTGTCGACACAGGGCGGAGAGAGCCTCACGCGTGGGCTTGGCGGGCATTCGTGCCGCCAGCGGACCAAGCAGGTCGATGCTTTCAGTCCCCTGCGCCTCGCTGATCATGATGCAATGCAGGTTGTCGCGGTCGCCGTACAGTCCAATGCGGCCAAGGCTGCGCGCCAGCCTGGCCGACTTCGGCGTCAGTATAAGGCTCCAGCCGGAATCGGTGCCATGACGCTCGAGTTGCGAATGGAACATCGTGCGCAAACGCGTCGTGTCGCCGGACAACACCGCGACCAGGCTGTCCAGAAGGGCCTTGAGCGACGGTGCACGGTCCAGCGAGAAATGGCGCGTGGCGTGACCGGAACGGTGCATCGTGACCTCGCCGTCCGCGATCCGTGTGGTCTCCACGTAGGGGCTGTCGACATGCCGTTCCAGACGATCGCCTCCCTCCCATGACAGCTGGCCGTAGACCAGCAATGGGCGATCCAGCAAAGGCGAAAAGCGTGCCTCGGCAAAGACCGTGCGGGTGGGCGGCGTCCGCGCAAGAAGCGCCACCGGCGCGAGTGCGGCGCTTGTCCTGGTCGGGGTCTCAGCCGCACACGCCGGCGCCATCACGCAGGTCATGGCCAGAACTGTCAGCGTCCACTTTGCAATTCGCGGGGACATGCCAGAAATCATAGAAATTGAACCAGTTGTAGGGGTAGGTGCGCGCCATCTTCTCCAGACGCGAAGCATAGTCGCGCACGTATCCGTGCACTGCCTTCATGCGGCCCTGGCGCGACAGCCCTTTGGGGTCGGCAAAGGACTCGAACATCAGTTTGTAACGATTGCCGCCCAGATACAGGCCAAAACACAGCACTACCGGAACACGCAGGGTGGCAGCCAGCATCCATGGCCCCATCGGGAACGCTGCCGGACGACCCAGGAACGGGACCTGAAGCATGCTTTCATCGGGACGGCCCCGGTCGGCCAGCAGAGCCACCATATGACCCTGGCGCACGGCCTCGCCCAGCGCAAGCACCACGCTGGCCGGGTCCTGGGATCCATCGATCACGCGCGCGCCGATATCGGGTGCGAGCGCCTCCAGCAACGCCGTCATCGCCGGTGTCTGCTGCTTGTTCAACACCACCCGCAGTGTAGCCTTGTCATAGCGGTTGGAAAGCATACGCAGTGCTTCGAAACTGCCATGATGGGAACCCACCAATATCACGCCACGACCCTGCTCGACCGTTTGATGCAGCGTCTCCAGCCCTTCCACCTCGAGTTCGAAGCCACGCGCGCCTCGCGCCAGCATGTACACCCGGTCCAGCGTCACAGCGGCAAAGCTGTGCATGTGCCGGAAAATCTGTGCGCAGGAAATGGGGCCACCAAGCACGCTGTGCAGGAACGCCCGTGAAGCCTGCCGCTCGTGGCGACGACGAAGGAAGAAGTACAGCGTGACCGGATACAGCACCGCCCGTGCCACTGGCCGCCCGCAGTACAGTGCGATGGTGCGGATCAGCCATTGCGCGAAATAGCTGCCGCCTTCCGGGCGGTATCGCCAGTGCGCGTTCATGCACAAACCTCCACGCGACCATGCGCCAGCACTCCGGTCGCGCTACGGATCTCGAACCGGCACAGGGGAGGCCCGCCCTCGAGACAAATCTCGGCCTCCACCCCCGGTTCGAGCGGAGCAACGAATTTGGCGTCGATGATGCGCGCAATCCTGAGGCTATGCCGGGCGCGTATCATGCCGGCGACAGCCTCGAGCTGCATCACCGCCGGAACCAGTGGGTGTCCCGGGAAATGTCCGGGCAGACTTGGATGCTGCGCATCAATGCACAAGTTCGCCCCTGGAATGGTTGCTGACCGGCTCATGACGAAGGCAGTGTATCGCGTGCACCGCGCACGATTTGTGGCCAGCAGGTCACCAGCTGACGAAGGAAGGCCACCGGACCCGGCTGCGGCAGGTGCCGGAAATACCAGCGCCGGAACAGATACTCGGTCAGCATGGCCACCCCCGGCAACAGGTATCCGCCGACGTGCAGGTAGATGCGGGCCCAGATCCGCATCTCGGGTCTTGCCGAGGCCAGCATCGTCCAGCATGCACACAGCAGCAACACCTGCACGCCCAGCAGGATGGCCCAGTACCAGGTCACCTGACGGGTATAGCGCGCGATGCCCTCACTCTCGAGCCGCTCCGGCCCTTCGGTGAGGCGGACCACGCGCGTGACCAGCGGCTCGCGATCCGCTCGCAGGGTTCGGGCGAAAACAAAGCACAGGCCGGCATTGATGAGAACGGGTACGGTGTCAAGGATGGCATGGGCATGGCCGCGCCAGTCCAGCCACAGCACCAAGACCGCGCACATGCACCAGGCCATGGCTACCGGCATGCGCCGCATGGGCAGCGACAACGCCACAGCCACCAGCATCGCCGGTACGGCAAGCCGGAACGGCAGCGCGGTTCCGGATAACGCACCTGCCAGTAGCAGTGCGATATAGGCCAGCACCATCAAGGGCAACAAAGCGCGATGCCGAAACGAGGTTTCCGTCACGGCCGCATCCAGGCCTCAGGCTTCGGCCCGGCGCTGCTCGATGTGCCCGGAAAGAGCACGCAGGCTGGCGAAGATCTGCTTGTTGTCGGGATTGTCCGAACGCAACTGAAATCCATAGCTCTTGGAGACCGCAAGGGCGATTTCCAGCGCGTCGATGGAATCCAGCCCCAGATCCCCCCCGAACAGGGGCGCCTCGGGATCCAGATCACCCGCCTGCACGTCTTCCAGGTTCAAGCTTTCGACAATCAGTTCGGCCAGCGCGTGCTCGGCCTCGGTCTGCGTACTCATGCTCGGTTTCCAGATCCCTCGGAATTGATTTCCGCACCCATCAGGTCCGGGCGCGGGAGTGTACCATAGGGCGGTTTTTCATCTGCCTGCATCCCTTTGTGTCAGGACTCTGGCAGAGGCGCAAGGATTACTGCATGAACCAGCCCCGCTCAGACCACCGCATGCCTGCATCAAGCCGCCCTGTAGTTCGTTATCGTCCGGGCGGCGACCTGGATGAAATACTTGCCGACCCCGGCACGCTCGCAGTGATGACCTTTGGCGATGCCTTGCCGCTCCGGGTGGACGACCCACGCGTGCTGAACGTGCCCCTGCAGCCGGCGGCATCCTCGCAGTCGTCGTGCCTGGAACATTGGCATGTGGATGATCATGTCGAATCCGGCCGCGATGCCGGGCTCGCCTGGGCATCCAGCAACCACTGGCTGTTTGCTGCCCTGGATCTGGACGAAGCCGATCACGGCAGCATCGAGGATAGCGCCGAACTGGCCTACGCGCAGTTGTGCGGCTTTCTTGACAGGCGCCCGCAACGTCACGTGCAGCGCCTGTGGAATTACCTGGGCTCGATCAACCAGGGTCATGGCGACGACGAACGCTACCGGCAATTCTGCGCCGGACGCCAACGTGGCATGGGCCATTTTTTTGACAACGGCTATCCGGCCGCCACGGCCATCGGCCATCATCAGGCCACCACGCGCATGCAGGTGTACTGCCTGGCCTCGACCTTGCCGGGAACCCGGGTCGAGAATCCGCGTCAACTCAGCGCCTGGCGCTACCCGCGTCAATACGGACCCACCCCGCCCAGTTTCGCACGCGCCATGCGCCTGCCCGGCGATGCTTCGATGGCGATCTCGGGCACCGCATCGATCACCGGACACGATTCGCGCCACGAAGGTGATCTCGAGGCACAGCTTGGCGAGACCCTGGCCAACCTCAAGGCGCTTCTCAAAAGCAATCATCAGCCTGAACACTTCGGTCCCGGTGATCCATTGAAGATCTATGTGCGTCATCCCGAGCACGTCGCGCGCGCAGAAGCCTTCTTCGACGAACATACCCCGGTATCACCACGCATCATCCTGAACGGCGACATCTGCCGCAGCGAGCTTCTGGTCGAAATCGACGGCTGGCGTTTCGCCTGAAGACCGCCTGCGGAAGGTGATCCTGCCGCTATTCGGGTTCGCGCTTCAACGGACGCCTCCATCCCGACAAGGTCGTCTGGCGCGCGCGCGCCAGGGTGAGCTTTCCCGCCGGAATCTGGCCGCTGACGGTGGAACCGGCGCCGATGGTGGCCTGGGCACCGATGGTGACGGGCGCGACCAGGGCACTGTTGGAGCCGATGAAGGCACCATCCTCGATTCGTGTGTGGTGCTTGTTCACGCCGTCGTAATTGCAGGTAATGGTGCCGGCGCCGATGTTCACCCCGCTGCCGATCTCGGTATCGCCCAGGTAGGCCAGGTGGTTGGCCTTGCTGTCCGGACCCAGGCGAGCCTTCTTCATCTCCACGAAGTTGCCTGCCTGGGCGCCTTCGGCCAGGCGCGCGCCGGGCCGCAGCCGCGCAAACGGGCCGATTTTGCAAGCCCCCTCGGTCACCACGCCATCGAGATCGCAATGTGCATGCACCACCGTACCCGCCGACAGACACACGTCGCGCAGTCGGCAGAACGGCCCGATACGCACCTTGTCGCCAAGCACCACCTCGCCCTCGAGGATCACGTCGACGTCGATCTCCACGTCACGACCGGCCTGGACCGTGCCACGAACATCAAAGCGCGCAGGATCGGCTATGCGCACGCCCGACTCGGCCAGTTCGCGTGCGCGGCGCTGGCGGTACAGTGATTCGAGCTCGGCAAGCTGCCAGGGCGTATTGGCGCCGGAGGCCTCGCGCGGATCCTCCATCCTCACGCAGCTTGCAGGGTCGCCGGCATCCGCGGCCTGGCTGAACACATCGGTCAGGTAATACTCGCCCTGCGCATTGGCATTGCCCAAAGCCGCCACCCAGGCACGCATGGGCGCGGCGTCGGCGGCCACGATACCCGTATTGGTCAGGCGAACGGATCGCTGCTCGGCAGTGGCGTCCTTGTCTTCGACAATGGCCCGGACGCGATCATGCTCCCCGAGCAGCACCCGGCCGTAGCCGCTGGGATCGTCCATCTGCGCGGCCAGGACCGCCAACGTGGCGTCGGCAGCAACCAGCGGTTGCAGTGCCGCCGCCTGCATCAACGGGACATCGCCGTACAGCACCAACACGCGCGACCCGTCCGGCACGCCCTCCATGGCCAGACGCACCGCATGACCGGTACCCAATTGCTGGGCCTGTTCCACCCAGACCAGGCGATCGCGGCTTTCGAAGGCCGCGCGGACCTGATCTCCACGGTGCCCATACACCACATGCACGCACTCGGGATCGAGCGCGTAGGCGGTATCCAGCACATGCGCGAGCATGGGCCGACCGGCCAGCGGCAACAACACCTTGGCAGTGCAAGACTTCATGCGCTTGCCCTCGCCAGCGGCGAGAACGATGACATGCAGGGAACGGGACATGATCCACAGGCTCCTGACGTTGGAAGAGGGACACTTTAGCTGCAAGCGCCCCCGTTATGCCTGGTCACCACCCACGTCCTCTGCCTTGGCAGCGTCGCGATGGATCCCGGCCACCGCGCGTCCGGACGGATCTGCGTGGCCCTCGAAGGCCTGGGACCACCGGTACGCCGTCGGCGTGGAGCAGGCAATGCTGGGGCCGCCGGGCACGGTGCGGGCAGGCGCGTCGCCAGGGTAATACTGCTCGAACAACACCCGGTAGAGGTAGCCTTCCCTGGTCTGCGGCGGATTGACCGGGAATCGTTGCGCGGCCAGTTGCATCTGCGCATTCGTCACTTCGGCTGCGGCGTGGTCCTTGAGCGCATCGATCCAGCCGTAGCCGACACCGTCGGAAAACTGCTCCTTCTGACGCCACAACACGGCGTCCGGAAGCAAGCCTTCCCCGGCCTGGCGCAGGATATGCTTTTCCATCCTTCCTTCGCCCGGCCGCTTGGCTGCCGGCGCGGTGTGCATGGCCACATCCAGGAAGTCGCGGTCCAGGAACGGCACGCGTGCCTCCACGCCCCAGGCCGCCATGGCCTTGTTGGCACGCAGGCAGTCGTACTGATGCAGGGCGTCGAGCTTGCGCACCAGCTCGTCGTGGAACTCACGATCATCCGGAGCCATATGGAAATACAGGTAGCCGCCGAAGATCTCGTCCGCGCCCTCGCCCGAGAGCACCATCTTGATGCCCATGGCGTGGATGCGCCGGGCCAGCAGGTACATCGGCGTGGACGCCCGGATGCTGGTCACGTCGTAGGTCTCGATATGCCGGATCACGTCCGGCAGCGCATCCAGGCCTTCCTGCACCGTGAAATGGAACTCATGATGCACGGTGTCGATGGTCGCGGCCACGGTTTGCGCGGCCGCCAGGTCCGGCGAACCTTCCAGCCCGATCGAGAACGTGTGCAAGCGCGGCCACCACGCCTGTGTGCGGTCGTCGTCCTCGGTACGACGTGCGGCGTACTTGGCCGTGATCGCAGCGATCAGCGAGGAGTCCAGGCCTCCTGACAGCAGCACCCCGTACGGCACATCGCTCATCATGTGCCGGTGCACCGATGCCTCCAGTGCAGTGCGCAGGGCCTGCGGGTCGCGGGGACCGGATTCGACCGATTCGAAGCTTCGCCAATCGGGGCTGTAGTACTGCTGGGGAGCCTCCATCCCGGAGGCCAGGAAATGCCCGGGCGGAAAGACCTCCACACTCACGCAAACCTGTGTCAACGCCTTCATCTCCGAGGCCACATACAGGCGGCCCTGTGCATCGTGGCCCATGTACAACGGCACGATGCCGATCGGGTCGCGCGCCACCAGCCATTCGCGTTGAACGCGATCCCACAGGACGAAGGCAAACATGCCGTTCAGACGATTCAGAAAATCACTGCCATGCGCGCGATACAGCGGCAGGATCACCTCGCAATCCGAATCGGTGAGATAGGTGTACCCGGGATAGTCCGCGCGCAACGCCTGATGGTTGTAGATCTCGCCATTGACCGCCAACACCTGCGCGCCATCGTCGGACACCAGCGGCTGGGCGCCATGGATCAGATCGACAATGGCCAGGCGCTCATGCGCCAGTATGGCGTGCTTGTCGGCATATACGCCGCTCCAGTCGGGGCCTCGATGGCGCAGGTTGCGCGCCTGCTCCAGCACTACCGGGCGCAGTGCGCTGACGTCGCCCTCGGGGTCCAGTACCGCTACAAAACCGCACATCGTTGAAACTCCAGAACATGGGGCCGACCCGGATGCACGACCTCCTGCCGGCATCGATCGGTGGGTTTACGGGGGACAGATGCAAGCAGCGCGCATCAACCTGCGCGCGTGGACACTTGCTCCACTGTACACGTCACGAGCGCTTCCATCACCGTTCAAGTTCCCCTGGCTATGCTGAAATCATGTCTGATTGCATCCGACACTGCCGGACAAGTTCCCGGCCTCGTCCTGAGCACGCATGAGTCTGGTTCGCCAAGGCCTCGGATTCACCGCCGTGGGCACTCTGCAACTGCTTCTGGACTGGGCCGTGATGGTTGCCCTCAGTGCCCATGGCATGTCGCTTCCCGCGTCCAACGTGGCGGGGCGCCTTGCCGGGGCCAGCCTGGGGTTCTGGGCCAATCGAAAAGTCACATTCGGGGGTGCTGGCAAGCCCGCGCTGCCCCAGGTGTTCCGTTTCCTGGCGCTATGGGTCCTGCTGACCGTGCTCAGCACGCTGGCACTGGTCATCGTGACTCATCATGGAAGTCTAGCCGAGGCCTGGCTGATGAAGCCGCTGATCGAGGGCGGGCTTGCCGGAGTCAGCTTCCTGACCTGCCGGCATTGGGTGTACCGCTGACACGTTCACCACACCCCGCCGGGCATCACCGGCTTGCCGCCAACGATGCACAAACACAGGCGATCCACTTGCCTGAGGGTGTTGGCGATTGCCAGGACGCTGCAAGATCACCATCTCCCTTTTCGACCCACTCGACGCATGCCGTCGTCGGCACTAGCATGAAGAGCTCCAGTGCGTCCGCCTGACGCCTTGCCGGAGCACGTCATGAAACGCGTACTGCTTGCCCTTGTCATCGTAGTCCTGCTGGTGGTCGCTGGTGCAGGAGTGGCGTTGTCGCTGGTCGATGCCAACCGCTTCCGCCCACAGATCCAGACGGCCCTGAGCCAGGCGATCGGCCGACCTGTGACCCTTGGCGCACTCCACGTCTCGCCATGGTCCGGCGCCCTGGAGGCCGACGATATCCGCATCGCCGATGACCCGGCCTTCAGCAACAAACCCTTCATCCAGGCCGCGCAGCTCGAGGTCGGCGTGCGCTTGTGGCCGCTTCTGGTGCATCGTGAGCTCGCCGTGACCTCGCTCACACTGGACAAACCAGTCGTGCGTTTGCTGCAGCAAACCAACGGTCAATGGAACTTCACCCATTTCGGCAGCCATGCATCCAGCGACACGCCCACAAGCGCCGCATCTCCACAGGGTTCTGCAGCCTTCACGGCCGATGCCCTGAACATACGCGACGGCACCCTTGTGCTGCGCCGCGCGGTGGGCGGCATGCATCGCTATAGCCACCTGCAGCTGAGCGCGAAACATGTCGCCGCCACGGCCGCTTTTCCGTTCACCATGCAGGCCGACATGCCTTCCGGCGGGCATCTCAAGGTTGATGGCAAAATAGGTCCCTGGGATCCCTCCAATGCCATACTCACGCCTTTTCACGCACATCTGGTGATGCATGGGATTGATCTGGTCGCTGCCGGCCTGATGCAAAAGGGGCAGGGCGTGGGCGGCATCATCGACATCGATACGCAACTGCATGCAATGCGCGGTGATGTGACATCCAAGGGCACCATCACAGCACACAAACTGCAGCTGGTGGCCTCCGGATCACCATCACCGGAACCGCTGAGCGTGGATTACATGGCCGGCTACCAGATCAACCGGCATATTGGCCACATCGCCGATACCACACTCGGCACCCGCAAGGCCCGTCTTGCACTGGACGGCACCTTCGACAACCGCGGCAAGACCATGCAACTGGATATTCAGATCCGCGGAAACAAACTCCCGGTGGATGATCTGCAACCCTTGCTCCCCGCCTTCGGCGTGGTCCTGCCAAAGAATTCACACCTGCGGGGAGGCACCCTGAACGTGGCCCTGCATGCCCACGGAGCGCTTGACGCCCTGCACATCGATGGGCCGGTTGCCATCAACGACACGACCCTGGCCGGCTACAGCCTCGGATCGAAAATGGGTGGCGCCCTCTCCCTGGCGGGCATTCATGCACCCAGCGACACGCTCATCAAGCACGCCGAAGCCGGATTGGCGATCCAGCCCTCCGGCATCCGCGCCGACCCGGTCAAGGCCGAGGTCAGCGACCTCGGAAGCATCACCGGCAAGGGGCGCATGGCGGCCGACGGCAGTCTGGATTTCAACATGCTCGTCAAATTGGCCTCCGGGATCACCGGCGCTCAGGGCGTGGGCGGCATGCTCGGCGGATCCAAGGCCGGACGTATTCTCGGCAGCGTGCTCGGCGAAAGTTCGAGTCAGGGTATCGGCGTGCATGTCACGGGCACGGCCAGCGATCCCAGGTTTCGTCTTGATCCCGCTGCTGTTGCCGGGCTACTCCAATCGGGTTTGATCCATAAACAGGCACCTGCCTCGGCGCACACACCTGCGACTTCCACGTCGTCATCGGCCAAGGATGTCATCGGAAACATGCTGCGGGGTGTTTTGAAGAAAAAAACCACGGGCAGCAGTGGAAACTGATCGGCCTGTGAGGCAGCATCCTGAATCTCGGTGATGGTGATGGTGAACTCTGCTAGGGTCAGGATGTTCCAAGTGTATGCAGGCATGGCCGCCGCGTTGCGTGCAAGGATCTCATTCGCACAGGCGACCACCTCGTGTATCGCCAGCGGGTAAACGTCATGAATCGCAACCGTATTGTCGCCATCTTGATTGCTGTCCTGCTGCTGGCCGGCGCAGCACCTGATTTTGCCCAAGCAGCCAGCCCTTCCGTGCAGGTGCGCTACATCCACCCCAAGCACTTCACCGAAACCCGATTCACACCGCCCAGTGAACGAATCGGTTCCATGGATTATCTTGCCCCCCTGAAGCGCTACATCGAAAAGCGCGCTGCAAAGGTGATCCAGCCCGGACAAAAGCTCTCGATCGAGATCACCGACATCAAACGGGCAGGCAACTACGAACCATGGCCCGGTGGACCTTCGGGATGGATGCGCGTCGTGCGCAGCGACTATCCACCGCGAATCACCTTGCATTTCACCCTGCATGGCGCGGACGGATCGGTGCTGAAAAAGGGCACGCGCCACTTGATCGGCATGGGCTTCATGAGCTGGAGCATGCCCGGCAACTCCGATCCGTTGCGTTATGAGAAGACCTTGATCGACCACTGGCTGCGTCACGGCGAAAACAAGCTCTAGGCAAGGCAACCACCGACCCGCTGGCAGCGGATACAGCGACGCCGGCGCAAGGCCGGCGTCGTGCAACCATCGGAATGTTCTGCGTGGATCAGTGCTTGAGATTGCGCCGCATGCGCTCAAGGGCTTGCAACTGGGCCACGGCCTCGGCCTGCTTGACCTGGGCTTCGGCCACTTCCATCGCATCGGTGCGGTCAGCCAGGGCCCTCTCGGCTTCTTCCTTTGCGGTCTTTGCGGCGGCCTCGTCGAGGTCACTGGCACGCGCGGCCGAGTCTGCCAGCACGGTGACCACCTGAGGCTGTACTTCAAGAATACCGCCGGAGACATAGAACGACTGGCGCTGTCCGTCTTCGAGAAGGACCTCGACATGACCCGGCTTGAGCCGCGTGATC
>NZ_JAQIBU010000153.1 GCF_027858935.1 Oleiagrimonas sp.
CTGCTGGTGAAGGACTTCAACGAGTACCGGACCCTTGATATCGACTACCACGGTGGCCTGCAGTATCCGCACCTGGAGCGCATCAAGGGGCGTCCGGACTATCTCTCGCAGGTCCTGTCGCCGCTCAAGCACACGCTCAAGGCGATCCACTGAGCGCGCCTAACGGCCTGTAAAAAGGCTGCTGGCAAAGGGTCTCCGCTGCGGCGGCGGCCCTTTGTCTTTGTGGTCCCTGGATCAAGGTCGCTGTGCGTCCTGCCTGCGAACGCGCGCACTCTCGTCAGGATCGCAATGGTGCCAGGCCCTCGCCAAACCATGTGGCGTCGCGATGCCCAAGGGGCGTTCGTGCACGATCAGTGCCCGACCGGCTTAGGGTTCATGGTCCAGTAGCGGGTGTGTTTGGTGCTTTCACGAAGGCTCATGCAAGCCGACAATCCGATCCAGCATCCAGCGGCGGTTTACACGAGCCAGGACGACAGGCGAGCCCTCGCACAACCGGCAGACCGTAGGCGCAGCGGCCCGGCTCCGTTACAATGCCTGCAATACGCGCTCGTAGCTCAGCTGGATAGAGTACTGCCCTCCGAAGGCAGGGGTCGTGGGTTCGAATCCCGCCGGGCGCACCAATATTTACAATGACTTAGGCCATCCCTAGAGGTGGTCTTTGTCGTTGTACGGACGTCGGTACGGAAATCTTTGCGAGGTCCTTTGTACACGCTCAGTCTTGTCATCCGGACATGCACACCAATTCCATCCGCTCACTTTAGAGCGCTACCTAGGCCCGGGTTCGTTCGCCCTCTATAATCGTCCGCATGATGGACGAGGGCACACCCGCATGAGCATTGCTTCCGACCCGGGCAGACCGGCCGACACCCTACCGGACATGGCCCGACAGTTGCGAGAAGCCGGCGGCGCGCTCGGGCAAGGACGGCCGGAGATCGCCATGCAGGTGCTGGCGCGCGTGCTGGAACATGCCCCGGACCATGCCGAGGCGAACCGGTTAATGGGGATCGCCGCCCTCATGGGCGGCAAGCGCGATCAGGCCGTCGGGTACCTGCGCGCAGCCCTTGAATCGGCACCGGACGACCCTGCGATCCACATGACCCTGGGCAGTGCCCTGGTCGAGACGGGAGCGGGCGAGGCGGGCTTGGAGCACCTCGAACGCGCTTGCGCGCTGGCGCCAAGCGATGCGGAAGCCTGGTGCAACCTCGGCGTGGCGCTGCAGGCCGTCGACCGGTTGCCGCCGGCCCGCGACGCCTTCCAACACACCATCGAAATGCAACCGTCCCACGCCAAGGCACGAACCAAACTGGCCTACGTTCTGGTGATGCTGGGCGAGACCGCAGCCGCCGCTGTCCAGTTGCGCGAAATCCTGCGCATGTACCCCGACCACGCGGAGGCGTGGGTGGCCCTGGGCAACCTGAAGACGGAACGGCTGGGGCCCGGGGACGTGCGCCAACTGCAGTCCCTGCTGAAGCGTCCCGGCATGCCCGACGGCCTGCGCATTTCGCTGGGCTTCACTCTTGCCAAGGCCCTGGAAGACCAGGTCGACTACGCGGCGGCCTACGCTGTCGTGCGCGATGCCAACGCGTGGAAGCGCCGGAACCTTTACTGGAGCCGTGAGGAAGAACGCGAACGGGTCGACACCATCGCACGCGCCTTTGCCGAACCCGTGCCTGGTGCTGCCGACCCCGCGCTGGGCCGGGAAGTGATCTTCGTGGTGCACGTGCCCCGTCCCGGATCGACGCTGACCGAGCAGATCCTTGCCTCCCACTCGCAGGTTGCAGGCGGCGGCGAATTGATGGTGCTGCCGGACCTGCTTGACGAGGAATCCGCCCGTCGGGAGCAGGCCTTCCCGCACTGGGTTCCGGAGGCCACGTCTGCGGACTGGCAGCGGCTGGGCGAGGCCTACCTCAAGCGGACCCGGCACCTGAGCCAGGCGCATCTGCGGTTTACCGACAAGACCCCGAACAACTGGGCCTTCGTTGGTGCAGCGCTGGCCATGCTGCCCGGTGCCCGGGTGATCAATGCCAGCCGCGATCCACTGGAAACCTGTTTCTCCTGTTACCGGCAGTTGTTCCATGTCGGCGGAAACTTCACCTACGACCTGGACGACATGGTGGCCTACTACGCGGGGTATCGGCGCCTGGACACGCTGTGGCAGCGGAACTTCCCTGAACGTTACTTCGAGAATCGCTACGAGGCGCTGCAGCGCGACACCGAGGGCCAGATCCGGGGTCTGCTCGCATTCTGCGAACTGCCGTTCGAGCCGGCCTGCCTGGATTTCCATCGCACCCGCCGCGTCGTCAAAACGTTCAGTTCGACCCAGGTGCGCCAGCCGCTGCAACGAGACACCGCGCGCAGCGCACGCTACGGTGCATGGCTGGATCCCCTGCGCGAGCGGCTGCTCGCCGCGGGCCTGCTGCCCGTGGACGCGCCATGAACACCACGCCTTGCGCAAAAAGGCAAAACAAAAGGTTCTTCGTGGAAACGGGGTAGAACCCTCGAGGCATACCTATATATTTCTGTCGAATGGAGCTTAGTTTCGAAAGACGCCGACTCGTCCAAGCCGCAGGGCGGCTTGAATTGGTTTCTACGAACGGATCAATCCCCAACGTCAACTTGTCTGTATCGAGTCGTATGAAGCTTCATCGGATTGTACGGAGTCTTGCGTGGCATGTTGCTCGGCCCAATCGAGCCATTCGCTGAGCACGATCAGGGTCCACAGGGCCCGCGCGTGGTCGCTCGTTCGGCGGAGGGAAAAAACAGTCTGCGGGTGCTGTGGCCGCACGCAGTCCGACTGGTAGGACCGTAAGCTCCTACAGATCCGCGACCTGCGGGTCTGGCTGGCGTTCGAGATGCGCCGGGTCGACTGCCGAACGTGGAGGGTGTGCAGAATTTTGTGTAACCGGGATTTGAATTACTGCTGATCAAGTAGCGTTGGTGCTGGATGTCGGATCTTTTCGATGAGTTGACTGAGTGGCACGTTCAACCATCGTCGCACCAATGCTTCGCGACCCAGGCGCATGACCGAGTAGAGCCTGCGCTTCGACCGAAACGGCGCCAGCCATTGATCGATGCCGCTTGACTCGCAGGCCATCCCCACCAGCCATGTGGCGAATGCCGATAGCGCGCTGAGCAGGAGTAGCACCTCGATGCGCGGACCTTTGCGCGT
>NZ_JAQIBU010000188.1 GCF_027858935.1 Oleiagrimonas sp.
CTGGCCGCTCTGGGTCACATGGTGCAGCACCCGAAGTTCAGGGTGCGAGGCTTTCTGCGCGTTGAGCACATCGCGGCTGTCATCACGGCTGTCATCGTCGACGTAGATCACCTCGTACGTCACCGTGCCGCGCAGGGCGGCGGCAATTTCGTCCAGCAGCGGGGGAATGTTGTCGCGCTCGTTGAATACGGGGACGACGACGGACAGCTCGGGCATGTTGGGGTCCGGGGCGTGAAACAGTGCTTCATTATCGCGCATGCGGCCGTCTGGCGCAGATGTCATGACAGGGAGTTGCAAGCAAGCCTGTCCTGATGGGTTCCCGGGGCTTGCCCGGGCCCTTGAAGGGTACGCCGACATGCAACCCGGTGCGATGATCATGCCGTGTCCGGAGGCCGGTTCGAGTCCGCATGGATCGACGCGGGCCTGTGTCTTGGTTGCGCCGGCTTATGGCAGGGCTGCAAACGGGTATGGGCGGGAGCTCAGATCCTCATTGACCGGAGCGTTGCATCTTTAAACTGGCTGCAGCCGCAGTCGCACGTATTCAGCGAATTTTTCCGAGGATGCCGTCGAGCTCATCCAGGCTGTGGTAGTGAATCACCAGCTTTCCCTTGCCACTTCGGTGATGGGCCAACTGCACGCGGGTGGACAATTTTTCGGCCAGCTCGTTTTCCAGATTCTTGATGTCCGGGTCGCGAGGCGCGTTGCTCTTGCCGCCGACAGAGCTCTTGTCGCCGCCGGCCTGGGCACGGCGCACGGCTTGTTCCAGCTCGCGTACCGACCAGCCCATGCGCGCGGCTTGACGCGCCAACGGTACTGCAATGGCCTTGTCCAGGGTCAGCAGCGCTCGGGCATGACCCATCTCCAGCTTGCCCTGGTCGAGCAGTTCGCGGATGGCGTCGGGCAGATCAAGCAGACGCAGCAGGTTGGACACCGCCGCGCGCGATCGGCCCACGGCCTGGGCGGCCTGCTGGTGGGTCAGGCTGAACTCCTCGATCAGGCGCTCCAGTGCGTTCGCCTCTTCCAACGGAGTCAGCTCCTGGCGCTGGATATTCTCGATCAGCGCCATCGCCAGTACCGACTGCTCGGGTACGTCGCGCACCAGTGCCGGCAATTCCGTGAGTCCGGCCTTCTGCGCGGCGCGCCAGCGGCGTTCTCCGGCGATCAGCTCGAACTTGTTGCGTCCGATGGCGCGCACCACGACCGGTTGGATCAGGCCCTGGGCACGAATCGAGTCGGCCAGTTCGGAAAGGGCATCCTCGTCCCAGTGCGTGCGCGGCTGGTATTTGCCCGGGCCGATGCTCTGGATCGGCAGGGTGCGTAGTTCGCCCTGGGTGGCATCGGTCTGTGCGCCACCCTCGTCGCTGCCCAGCAACGCGTCCAGGCCGCGTCCGAGTCCACGTTTCTTGGCCGCCATCGATTCGAACTCCTAGTGGGTTGTCGGGGTTGCGGGTTGCGCGCTGCGCTCGCGGCGGATCATCTCGCCGGCCAGGCCCAGATAGGCGATTGCGCCGCGCGAAGCGCGGTCGTAGATGTTGATCGGTTGGCCATGGCTGGGCGCCTCGGCCAGGCGCACATTGCGCGGGATGATCGAACGCAGCACCTTGTCACCGAAATGCTTGGTCAGCTGCGCGGAAACCTCGTTGCCGAGGTTGTTGCGCACATCGAACATGGTGCGCAGCAGACCTTCGATCTGCAGTTTCGGGTTCAGTCGCTGCTGCACTGCGCGCACGGTGTCGAGCAGGCTCGACAGGCCTTCCAGCGCAAAGTACTCGCATTGCACCGGGATCAGCAGGCCGTCGGCCGCGGTCAGCGCGTTGAGCGTAAGCAGGTGCAGCGAGGGCGGGCAGTCGATCAGGATGGTGTGGTAGCGCTCGCCCAGCTTGCCCAACTGCTCGGCGAGGCGGGATTCGCGCGCCAGCGCGTCCATCAGTTTCAGTTCGGCAGCGGTCAGGTCACCGTTGCCCGGGAGCAGGTCGTAGCCGCCCTCGGTGGTGACGATGGCCGCCTCGATCGGGGTCTCCTCGAGCAGCACGTCGCATCCGTTCGGCCGGGCGTCATTCTTGTCGATGCCCGAAGCCATGGTGGCATTGCCCTGCGGATCCAGGTCGACCAGCAGCACCTTGCGCCGGGCTTCGGAAAGTGCCGAAGCCAGGTTCACGGCGGTGGTGGTCTTGCCGACCCCGCCTTTCTGATTGGCGATCGCGATGATGCGCGTCATGCTCCCCTCGCTGCGTTGGCTGCCGGGAACGTCACCGCGCACAAAGCGGCTGGAGTCACGGACAGGGAGAAGAAGGTTACCATCACGCCGCCCCGGTTCGCGCCAGTACCAGAAGGTGGCGTTCGGCATCCAGGCCCGGGACCACCAGCGGATGCTCCTCCAGAAGCCGGAAATCGGGCGGCAGTGCGTTCAGCTCATCATCCGGGCGCCGGCCCTTCATGGCCAGCCAGCGTCCATCGCCCGCCAGCAGATGACCGCCCCAGGCGAGCATGTCCGGAAGGCTGGCGAAGGCGCGTGCCGTAATGCAGTCGAAATCCCCGTCGATGTCTTCCACCCGGCCATGCACCACCCGAACGTTGTCGAGCTTGAGCGCGCGTACCACTTCACGCTGGAATCGGGCCTTCTTGCCATTGGTGTCGACCAGAGTCACGCCGAGGTCCGGCATGGCGATCGCCAGCACGATACCGGGGAGGCCGGCACCACTGCCCAGATCCGCCAGGCGGGTGCCGCGCACATACGGAACCACACTCAGTGAGTCGAGCAGATGGCGCGTGACCATCTGTTCGGGATCGCGCACTGCGGTCAGGTTGTAGGCGCCATTCCAGCGTTGCAGCAGTTGCAGGTAATCGAGCAGGCGCTGTGGAGCCTCGCGCGGCAGGTCCAGGCCCAGCGTGGCGATCCCGGAGTCGAGTCGGGTTTGCAGATGTTTGTGGTGCATGCCCGGGGTACCCAAGAGCCAGCACCGGAGTATCCATGGCTCGCGTCGTCCATGCCAGTGCGGCGCGGCTGCATTCAGGTTTGGCGATGGAGCCGGGTGCGTGCGACGAAGATGCCGTGTGCGCCAAGGACCCCGTTGAGATGGTGCTTGAGGGCCTGCGCGCGTGCAGTGTTGTCGTCGCCGGTCGGATTGAATCCGGTCAGAGCCTGGGTCGCCACCTCGCGGATCATCACTTCGGCGCGATCGATCACCGGATCGGCGCGCTCGGGCTCCAGTACCTGCCAGTACACCGTACCGTGCACGCTGTGGCCGCTTTCATCGCGGGCGTCGAGATCCAGCGCATGGCCGGCCAGGCTGATGCGATGGGTGATGTGTTCGATCAGGGGCCAGACCCAGTGCGTGCCCGCACGCAACAGCCGGGGTGAGGGTCGACCCATGCGGCGCAAGGTGTAGACGTGGCCCTCGGGGATGCGCTTGACCGACAAGCCCAGTGTCAGCGCAGCGGCGACAAGCAGGAATACCAGGGCAGTCGAGGCAATCATTGGATGAAAATCCGTGACTTGTGAACTTTTATTGTTTTTGGGATGCACATTGAGTTACATCATCTTGATCTACATTAGATTAATTTTCATTTAACAACAAGCGAAATTTCTGTGACCGGCATGGCAGATTCTGTGGTGGCACCGGGTGCATGCAAGGTCCCTGGGCAGGCGCTGCGATGCCCATATCTGACCATTTCGTGGCGTGGCGAGATGCATGCCTCAGGAGCACGTTACAATCGGACGCCCGCTTGTTATTTCCCGTGCATAACCGGTACTTCGACATGAGCTTTCCCGCTACCCGCATGCGCCGCATGCGCCGCGACGCCTTTTCCCGCGACTTGATGCGCGAGACGGTGCTGACGTCCGCCGACCTGATCCTTCCCGTGTTCGTGATCGAGGGCCAGGGCGTGCGCGAGCCGGTGCCTTCGATGCCGGGTGTCGAACGTCTCTCCATTGACGAATTGCTGCACGTGGGCAAACAGGCACTGGAACTGGGGATTCCGGCGCTGGCGCCTTTTCCGGTGCCGGATGCCACCTGCAAGAGCGAGGATGCCGCCGAGGCCTTCAATCCTGACGGCCTGATGCAGCGAGCGATCCGCGCACTGAAACAGGCGCTGCCGGAGCTTGGTCTGATCTGCGACGTAGCGCTGGACCCCTATACCACCCACGGCCAGGACGGTTTGATCGACACCGGCGGCTACGTCATGAACGAGCCCACGATCGAGGTGCTGATCAAGCAGGCCCTGGCGCAGGCCGAGGCCGGAGCCGATTTTGTCGCGCCCTCGGACATGATGGATGGCCGTATCGGCGCCATTCGCGATGCGCTCGAGGCGGCCGGCCACATGCATACCCGGATTGTCGCCTATTCGGCCAAATATGCCTCCTGCTTCTACGGCCCGTTCCGCGATGCGGTCGGTTCGTCTGGCAACCTGGGGGGCGGCGGCAAGCATACCTACCAGATGGATGTCGCCAACAGCGACGAGGCCCTGCACGAAGTCGAGCTGGACATTCAGGAGGGTGCCGACGTGGTCATGGTGAAACCGGGAATGCCGTACCTGGACATTGTGCGCCGGGTGAAGGATGCCTTCGGCATGCCCACCTTCGTGTATCAGGTGAGCGGCGAGTACGCGATGCTGCGAGCTGCCTTCGCCAACGGCTGGCTGGACGAGCGCGCCTGCGTGCTGGAGTCGCTGGTGTCGATCAAGCGCGCCGGTGCCGATGCCGTGCTGACCTACTTTGCGCTTGACGCCGCGCGCTGGTTGCGCGAGCGCTGATGGCGGCGCATGTCCGCGACAAGCGGGCATGGTGGCAACGATGCACCACGAATTGACGCCGCTGACAGGGAATACGGCCATGCATACCACCCACATGCTGCAGATCGCCGTGGTCTTCCTGCTGGCCACGGTGGTGGCGGTACCTCTGGTGCGCCGCTTCAGGCTGGGCTCGGTGCTCGGGTTCCTGTTGGCCGGGGTGGTGATCGGCCCGCATGTTCTGGGACTGGTCCCCGACACCGGGAGCGTGGCGAAGATCTCCGGTCTTGGCGTGGTGCTGATGTTGTTCGTGATCGGGCTGGAGCTTTCTCCCGCGCGGCTCAAGGTGATGCGGCACGCGGTATTCGGGACCGGCCTGCTTCAGGTGACGGTTTGTGGCGCGGCGCTGATGGCGATCGCGTATTACGGATTCGGCCTTTCGGCATCGGCAGCCGGGATCGTCGGCATCGCGCTGGCCCTGTCCTCGACCGCGTTCGGATTGCAGATCCTGGCCGAGCGCAAGGAGGCCGGTACCGCCTACGGTCGTCAGGCCTTCGCTGTGCTGCTGTTCCAGGATCTGGCGGCCATTCCGTTGATTGCCGCGGTTCCGCTGCTGGGCCATGGCGCGATGGGTGCGCATGCGCCGGACCTGAATTCCGTGTTGTGGGTGATCGGAAGCATTCTCGCGGTGGTGGTCGGCGGACGCTACCTGTTGCGGCCGCTGTTTCGCATCGTTGCGCGTACGCGCATCCAGGAGGTTTCCACCGCTACGGCGTTGCTGGTCGTGATCGGCACCGCCTGGGTGATGGAGTTGGCCGGTGTTTCGGCCACCCTGGGCGCTTTCCTGGCGGGCGTGCTGCTTGCCGATTCGGAATACCGACACGAGCTGGAATCGCAGATCGAGCCGTTCAAGGGGCTGCTGCTGGGGCTGTTCTTCATCAGCGTGGGCATGTCGGTGGATCTGTCGCTGTTGCGCGTGATGCCGATGCTGGTCATGGCGCTGGTGCTGGGCCTGCTCCTGGTGAAGGGGCTGTTGCTCTGGCCCGTGGGACGGCTGGCAGGCCAGCTGGGGCCCCTCGACGCGCTACGGCTGGCGGTGATCCTGTGCAGCGGCGGCGAATTTGCCTTCGTGGTGCTGAATCTGGCACTGGGCCACCATCTGTTGGCGGCCCGGCAGCGCGACCTTCTGGTATTGGCGATCAGCCTGTCGATGGCGGTCATGCCGCTGCTGGTGGTGTTGATCGCACACCTGCTGCGAGGCAAGGACACCAAGCCGGAGCGCGAGTACGACCGCATTGATGCCGACGTGCCGCGGGTGATCATTGCCGGTTTCGGTCGCGTCGGCCAGATTGTCGCGCGCGTGCTGCGCGCCCAGCACGTGCCGTTTGTGGCGCTTGAAGCGTCGGTTGAACAGGTCGACTTTTCACGCCGCTTCGGCGGGACCTCGATCTATTTCGGTGATCCGGCACGTCCCGAATTGCTGCGCGCCGCACGTGCCGACAAGGCGGAAGTGTTCGTGCTGGCCACGGATGATCCCCAGGCCAATCTGCGTACCGCGCGCGTGGTGCGGCGCATGTTTCCCCATCTCAAGCTGGTCGCGCGCGCGCGCAATCGTCAGCATGCCTTTCGCCTGATGGACCTGAGCGTGGATCAGCCGGTGCGTGAGACCTTCGATTCCAGTTTGCACATGACGCGCCAGGTGCTGGAGGCGCTGGGCACGACGCCGGAGGACGCAGCCGTGCAGCTTGAGCAGTTCCGCGAGCATGATGAGGAGCTCCTCAAGTCGCAGTACCTGGTGTATGACGACGAAACCGCACTGGTGCAGACCACACGTGAGGCGCTGGTCGACCTGGAACATATCTTCGAGGCTGACATCCGGCACCAGGAGAATGAATAGGGGCCCTGCCGAGGTGCGGTCTGCGGGTTCAATCCGCTGCGGGTTGGCGCAGGGTCTGCTGCACGCCGGGCACCGAGGTGCGGCGGGCACCCAGTTCCATGGCCACGTCGGTGTAGCCCAGGGCATGGGCCAGTTCCGCAGGGGTGCGGCCGAGTTCGTCCACGGCATCGCGTGCCGCACCACGTGCAAGCAGGATGCGAGCCGGGGCCACCAGCATGTGCATGGCGCAGGCGTGCAATGGCGTGACCCCGCGCCGGTCGGCATGGCGTGGGTCGGCGCCAGCGTCCAGCATCACCGGCACCAGCGCACCGATGTGGGTGGTGTCGCAGCTTGCCCCGGGCTTGGCATGTGCGCCGAGCAGCAGCAGCAGCGGAGTCATTGCGTCCTGATCGACCTGGTTGATATTGGCGCCGCGCTTGAACAGCAGGTCGAGAAGACGCCGTGCATGCAGGCTGTCACGGCCGCTGAAACATAGCTGTGCGGCCAGGTGCAGAGCGCCGCGACCGTGGATATCGCAACGCTGCACGTCGGCGCCGGCGTCGAGCAGTTGCTCGACGATGCCGACATGACCGCGTGCGATGGCAAGCATCAGTGCCGTGGCCTTGCCGGGCAGGAGCTGGTCGACCACGGCGTTGCTTTCGACCAACAGCGCGACCATGTCCGAACGGCCGGCGTTTGCAGCTGCGGCCAGCGGAGTCACCCCGGAGCGCGCGGCCAGCGCAATATCGGCATCGTGCTCGATCAGCAGGCGCGCGGTTTCAAGATGGCCCATGCCGGCTGCACGCAGCAGGGCGCTGGCCCCCTGGTTGTCGATACTGTCCACAGCGAAATCAAGATCCAGAAGTTTGCACACCGCTTCGTTGTCGCCGCAGGCAGCAGCGGCTGGAAGATCATGGGGCTGCAGCGGACGCTGTGGTCGCGTCCAGCGATCATTCCAGCGCAGCCAGCGCAGCAGCTCGGGTGCGTTGCGGTCCATCACCGCGCCGAGCGGAGTCTCGTTGTTGGCAGCAAGGGCTTCCGGGTCGGCCCCCGCCTTGACCAGCAGGCGCACCACCGGCAGGGGTCGCGAGTGTTCCAGCGCCGCGTGCAGCGGGGTGTGGCCGGTGTCATCCTGCACGTTCGGGTTGCTGCCGCGGGAGAGCAGGACATCCACAAGCGCGAGGTGACCGCCAGCAGCGGCCCGGTGCAGTGGGGTGCGGCCACTTTCGTAGGCCCCGAACGGATCAGCCCCTGCCTCCAGCATCTGCAGCGCCAGTTGCTCGGCGCGTGGGTCGTCGCTGGCCGCGAGTACGCGCGCGATCTTTCCCCTGCCAGCGCAGCTGGCGCCTGCGGCGATCAGTTCGCGAGCGGCGGTGAAGCTTTCCGGCAGGGCATCGAACAGCGCGTCGAGAAGACTGCGACCGTCCTCGATGTGTGCATGCGGATCCAGTCCGTGTTCGAACAGCCAGTGGCGCGCTGCGGTGCTGGCATCATCGTCGGCCAGTTGCAGGTAGATTTCGGCCAGTGCATGCGCGGGCCAGCGGCGCACGCAAGCGCTGAATGTCGACACGATGGCCCAGTGACCGAAACGCAGTGCATTGGCCAGATGGTCGGGCGTATCGGCGCCGACCTCGGGTTCGGCACCAATCTCCAGGTTGGCAGGCAGCGGCGTATCCGGATCGAGCAGGGCCACCAGATCCCAGCGACCGGTGCTGGCGGCATGGTCCAGCGCGCTGCGTCCGTCTTCGCCCACGGCATCGGGCCGCGCACCCAGTTCCATCAGTACGCGCACGATACCGGCCTGGGTGCGTGGCGACTGGCAGGCCAGCATCAGTGCATCGCGGCCGTGCTTGTCGCGCGGGAGCGGGTCGGCGCCCGCATCGGCCAGGGCCTGTACCACCGCTTGCGAGCCCGAGCGTGCAGCTTCCATCAGGGCGGTGGTCTGGTGCTGGTCGACAGCATTGATGCGTGCGCCGGCGTCAAGCAACGCACGCGTGATGTCGACATGGCCTTCCAGGGCCGCCGTCATCAAGGCCGTGCGGCCCAGGCTGTTGACGGCGTGCGCCGAGGCCTTGTTCCGGAGCAACAGCCGTACGCCTCGCGGATCATCCTCGGCGATGCCCGCGGCGCCGATCAGGGCGGGTTCGCCATGGTCCGGCGCCGGCTTGGCGCCGTGGGCGAGAAGATAGTCCGCCAGCGGCCAATTGGCGGCACGGCATGCCGTTGCCAGGGGGGAAAGACCGGAGCGGTCAAGCGCATTCACGGGAGCTTCGGCATCGACCAGCATGGCGGCCACGGTCGGTTCGGCGCTGAGGGCGGCGCCGTGCAATGGGGTATGTCCATGGGCATCGCTGACAGTCGGATCGGCACCGTTGGCAAGCAGGGTCATCACGGCCTCGGCGCGCCCGTGATAGCTGTCGCGGGTGGCGGCCAGCAGCGGCGTCAATCCTGCCTGGGCATGATTGACGTCGGCGCCATGCGCGATCATGGCGCGCAACAGTCGTGTTTCCGGCAACAGGGACGCCAGCATCAGGCCGGAGCGCTGGTCGCTGTCATGGGTGTCGGGGAAGACGTCGGCATCCATCCCCGATTCAAGCAGCGCAATGGCATGGTCGACGCGACCTTCGCGAATGGCTGCGAGCAGGGACCCACACCCGATGTCCGGTTCGAGGTCCAGCGAGCCAGGTGCGTAGACAGGCTCGACTTCGTGATCCGGTCCGGATGCTGATTCCTCGCCGCTCGACAGGGTTTGCTGCTGGCCCTCATGCCGCATCACCCGCAAGGTCCGCTGGGCCATGATCAGTGAGCATACGGGCAGCAATACCAGTCCATACACCACCACGGCGGCCACATGCATTTGCGCAGGGACCACGGCATGCAGACCACTCAGTGCCAAGGTGCCGAAACTGCAAGCGAGCACCGCGATGGAGACGGGCAGGAAGTGGCGGAAGAAGCGCTCCTCGGAGGAAAGATGCACGGCAAAGTGCATCTCCCGGGAGATGGCTGTACCGATCCATGATCGACTCGCGGCGCTCGGCAAGAAGGCCTCATCCCACAAAAAGACCAGCCCAAACACCGGCCAGTGTCGCCACAGCACGGCCGCACCGAGGGCCACTGCGATTGAAAGCAGCAGTGTGCTGCCGAGGGCAGGTGATTGCGTCAGCTCGACGAGCGGCCATGCGATCAGCACGAACAGCAGAACGGTGTAGGCAAAAAACAGGATCAGATGGACCAGCCCGCGCATCAAGGTGGTTCGTTTGAAGGGGCCCTCCGTGGCAAAGCCGAAGACGCGACAGATTGCACCCAGCATCAGCGTATTGGCGAGCAGAAGCGGGGCCAGGGCGTAGGGTTGGTTGAGTGCCGCGGCCAAGGCGATCATGGCCAGAGCAGGCATGAACCAGAGCATCAGGGACATCAACGGCGGACGGCGGCGCGGTGTGGTCGGCGGCATGATGGCAGGTATGCGGATCCGGTCGTGTAATGGAATGTCGCTGCGGGCACGATACTACGCGCAACATGTCTGCATTCGAAATTTCAGAGAGAGTATCGGGGCATCCCCTGCGGCAACGATGGGGTTGTGAATGCCTGGGGCCGGTTACATGGGTGCATTGTCCGGTTCTGTCGCGGGCATTTGCAGGTGCCATCCTTGCGTACGCAAGTTGGCCAGCACCTCCCGGGGATTCTCGCGGGGCAGCTTGCGTGAGGGTTCGAGCTTGATTTCCATCACCAGCCGCAGTGCGCCCAGAAGCTCCTGCAGGGCATCCGGAAGATCCTCGAGGACCTGGGCGCCAGTAGCCCACAGGTAGGCTCCGGTTTTGCGTTGACTTGCATAGACTTGGCAGTGCATGTGGAAATCTCCATTTGGCCCTGCGGGGGTCCGCAGGCGCGACATAAAACCGTGACGCAAGCCATTGAATGAAATATGCCCGGAAGGAATAATAGGCAAATGGCACTTGCAAAGCGTGTCCTGCGTCGCTATTTTTTTTCGCATGTTTTCAAACGAACGTATGAAAGAGTCCCCGAATGCGTAGGGTGTGCTGCCTGGACGATTCGGGCTGCCCGCTCTGCATCTCATTTCCATAAGCCATAACTTGCGACCTCTCGCAGGAGTAACACCATGTACAAGAAATCGTCCT
>NZ_JAQIBU010000193.1 GCF_027858935.1 Oleiagrimonas sp.
GCACCCAGGACCAGCCCTGCCCCGCCTCCACGCGGCGTAGGCATGGTGTGTGATCGACGCTTGCCTGGAGCATCCAGCATGCCGCGCCTCAGGGCGTAACCAAGCGTTGCCCGCGTAAACGCGATTGCGACAAGCAGCGCAATGAGCGCGGCGCTAAGCGGAGTGGCCAGGAGATGCAGTCCGGTCATCGCTTCATTCGTTGGCCACACCGAGAATCGGCAATACCGTTGCCCAGCGCTTGCAACTCGGACACTGCCAGTGATGTGCTTTCGCGCCGAATCCGCACTGGCTGCATCGGTACATGGCCTGGCCCGCGAGCAATTTGCGCGTCAGGTCGCGCAGGATCAGGAAATTGGCGTGAGCTTCACCCGACATCTTGTCCATGGTCGCGTCGATCAGGGCCATCAGTCCACGCACGGACGGGCGCTGGCGCAATTGTGCGGTTAGGAAGTCGATGGCCGTGCGCTCCCCGTCGCGCTCCTGGTAGATGCCGGTCAGCGCCAGTACCGGAGAAATCCCGTGGTAGCGCTCAATCACTTCGCACAGGAAGCGCTCTGCATGATCCATTTTGCCGGCGCGTGCGCAGCAGCGCAGGTAAGGCGGCAGGATCTCGGCAACAAAAGCCAGGTTTGACCAGGCCGCGCGCTCGTAACAGACGATGGCCGTATCGTCGTCTCCGTCGTCCGCATGCATGGCGCCATCGATCATGTGCGCCCGCACACATCCTTGTTCGTACTCCAGCGCCTTTTCAAGATAGGCCCGCGCCTCACTCGAAGCGCCATGTTGGCGCGACTGCTCGGCCAGTTCGCAATGAAACTGCGCAATCGTGTGGCCCTCGGATACTCCGGTCATCTTTTCCAGACGTCGTGCATGTTCGATGGCCTGGTGCCAGTCGCGCTCATGCTGGTAGATGGCGATCAGATGTCGCAGCGCCGAAGGGGCATGGGCATTCATCGCGGCCAGGTCGGCAAACAAGGTCTCTGCCCGATCAAGCAATCCGGCACGCATGTAGTCCTCGCCCAGCTCGAGCAGCGCGACGGTCTTCATGTCGTCGCTCAAATTTGAGCGCGACACCAGGTGCTGGTGCACGCGAATGGCACGATCGACTTCGCCACGGCGTCGGAACAGGTTCCCGAGCGCCAGATGGGTTTCGACCGTGTCACGGTTGTATTCGGCCAGCTTGAGGAAAACCTCGATGGCCTTGTCCTGCTCTTCGTTGAGCAGGTAATTGAGACCGCGGAAATAATCCGAGGAGAGTGCGTTCACCCGCGCGCCGGAGTGCTTGGCACTGGCCCTGCGCGCCAACGACCAACCGCTGAGGAAAGCCACCGGAAGCAAGGCACACAGCAGATAGAACAGGTTCATGCGTCGGGGGTTGGGCTGCGTGGCTTGCGATCACGACCGCGTCGGGAACGCCGATGTCGGGCATTGACGCCCCACCATGCGGTGAACCCGCCCAGTAGCCAGCCGAGAATGACTGCACTCAACAGCGAGGCGCCAATGGGCAGATTGAGTCGTACAAAGCCGAAATCAAGTCCAACCAATTCGGCATTCAGGGCGCCGAAAACGACGCCAAGAGCAAGGCATACAAGCAGCAAAAGTAGGATCAGATAGCGCATGCGCAATGACTTTACCCGATTGCCGCCCCGGCGCACAGACGCCAGACACGATCAGTCGTCCTGATCCGTGTTCACACGCTCGCGAAGTTCCTTGCCCGGCTTGAAATGCGGTACGTGCTTGCCCGGAAGGGCAACAGCCTCTCCCGTCTTGGGATTGCGCCCCATGCGTGGCGGGCGATAATGCAAAGAAAAGCTTCCGAAGCCGCGGACCTCGATACGGTCCCCTTCGGACAATGCCAGGCTCATCTGTTCCAGGAGCCCCTTTACGGCCATCTCGACATCGCTGTAGGCAAGATGTGTCTGCCCACGAGCCAGCGCTTCGATCAATTCGGATTTGGTCATGGTACCCGCGATTCCCTGGTGCACAGACCGTACAGCTCCCCTGTCAAGCCGTGCCTTGTTTGCAATCCGCCCCCTGATGCATGACCGATGTGGAATAGCCATGCAGGCAGGAATAGCCCAGTTTCATCCAACTTGGAACGCGCGGGGCGGCATCTGCTGCCCCGCGCGACCTTGGCTTACTCTTCTTCCGAGTCCGATGACTCGGGCTTGTTCATCTGCTCCTGGAGCAATGCGCCGAGCTTGGTGGTGCCGGCGGCAGCCCCTGGGTAATCAGCCAGAGTGTCATTGAGCTCGTTTTCATCCTTGGCGCGGATCGATACCTGAAGCATGCGCCCACGACGATCCATGCCGGTGAACTTGGCTTCGACTTCGTCGCCGACCTTCAAGTGCTCGGTGGCGTCCTCAATACGCTCCTTGGCAATATCGTTGGCGCGCAGGTAAGCCTCGACACCGTCGCCCAGGTCGACTACGGCTCCCTTGGCGTCGACTTCCTTGACTGTGCCCTTGACCATGGTCCCGCGCGGATTGGACGCCATGAACTGGCCAAACGGATCCTGCTCGATCTGCTTCACACCAAGGCTGATGCGCTCGCGCTCCGGATCAACAGCCAGAACAACGGCCTCGACCTCATCGCCCTTCTTGTAGTCGCGGATCAGGTCCTCTCCGGTACCCTGCCAGGAAATATCGGACAGATGCACGAGACCATCGATGCCGCCATCCAGGCCGACAAAGATACCGAAGTCGGTAATCGACTTGATCTGACCGGAGACCTTGTCGCCCTTCTTGTGCATGGCGGCGAAGGCTTCCCACGGATTGGACATGGTCTGCTTGATGCCGAGCGAGATGCGGCGACGCTCTTCGTCCACGTCCAGCACCATGATCTCGATCTCGTCGCTGACCTGAACCACCTTGGCCGGATTGACGTTCTTGTTGGTCCAGTCCATCTCGGACACGTGCACCAGGCCTTCGACGCCCGGCTCGATCTCGACGAAGCAACCGTAATCGGTGACGTTGGAGACCTTGCCGAACAGTCGGCTGCCGACCGGATAACGGCGGGCAATATTGACCCACGGATCATCGCCCAGCTGCTTCAGGCCCAGCGAAACGCGGTTGCGCTCGCGATCAAACTTCAGCACACGCACATCCAGCTCGTCGCCGACGTTGACCACCTCGGACGGATGGCGCACGCGCTTCCACGCCATGTCGGTGATGTGCAGCAGGCCGTCGATGCCGCCCAGATCCACGAACGCGCCGTAGTCGGTGAGGTTCTTGACCACGCCGTGCACGATCGCGCCCTCGGTCAGGCGCTCAAGCAGCTTCTCGCGCTCCTCGGAGTACTCGCTTTCGACCACCGCGCGGCGGCTGACCACCAGGTTGTTGCGGCGACGGTCGAGCTTGATGATCTTGAACTCGAGGTCCTTGCCCTCGAGGTAGCTCGGGTCGCGCACCGGACGCACGTCCACCAGCGAACCGGGCAGGAAGGCGCGCACGTCGCGGATGTCGACGGTAAAGCCGCCCTTGACCTTGCCGGAAATCTTGCCGGTGACGATCTCGTCCTTGTCGAAGGTTTCCTCCAGGTCGTCCCACACCATGGAACGCTTGGCCTTCTCGCGCGAGAGCTTGGTCTCGCCGAAGCCGTCTTCCAGGGCTTCCAGGGCGACCTTGACCTCGTCACCCACCTCGACCTCGAGGTCACCCTTCTCGTTCTTGAACTGCTCGATTGGGACAATGCCTTCGCTCTTCAGGCCGGCGTTGATGACGACTACATCGGTGCGGACCTCCACCACGATGCCGGACACGATGGAACCGGGCTTGAGGCGGGAGAGCGTCTGTTCACTCTGTTCGAACAGTTCAGCGAAACTTTCAGTCATGTGAATTCCGTAAAATGATTAAGACCGTCGCGCCGCACACGCCGTCGGTTGTCGCAGCCGTTTGATGCGCTGCTTGCATGCGGTTCCTGCGGTCCACCTGTTGTGGGTGTTATCACACCGTGAGTTGTTCCCGCGCCGCGGCACGGGCACCTTTTTGAATGCTTGGACATACACCGCAATCTCTCGCGGAGACCTTGACGCTGCCTTGCATCCCCCACCCCGATGTCCGCAGAATTACCTGTCCGCACACACCAGGGCAATGACCTTTGCAACCACTTGCTCTACGGGCAATGCGGTCGAATCGACCCGCAAGGCGCCTTCGGCCGGCTTGAGCGGAGCCACGGAACGGTTCGCATCGCGTTCGTCCCGAGCCTCGATCTCACGTTGCAGACCGGAAATTGTAACGCTCAGACCCTTTTCCTTCAACTGCTTATGACGCCTTTTCGCGCGTTCGGCCGGGCTTGCCGTGAGGAAGACCTTGAACGGGGCATCCGGAAAGATCACGGTACCCATGTCGCGACCGTCGGCGACCAGTCCCGGTCCCTTGCGAAAAGACAGCTGCTTGGCCACCAGAGCCTCGCGCACAGCCGGAATCGCAGCTACCGCAGAAGCCGCCGCACCGCAGGTTTCGGTGCGAATCTCGTCACTGGCATCATGCCCATTGACGATCACCCGCGTGTCCCGACCATCCGGGCTGGGCTTGAAGGTGATCCGCGTGGCTTTCGCGCAGCGAGTCACTGCCTCGGCATCGGCAAGGTCCACGTCCGCCATGGACGCTGCAAAACCGACCGCCCGATACAGCGCGCCGGAATCGAGCAGGTGCCAGCCCAGTTGCTCGGCCACGATTCGACTGACCGTGCCCTTGCCGGACCCAGAGGGCCCGTCAATAGTCAAAACGGGGATGGGTTGGATGCCGCTCATGGGATCTCCCTGATTCGCGCAGAGCACATTCTAGCCCGGCAAGCATCCATCCGGATCAGTGAAGTCCGCGTTGCCCCCTCCCCGAACGCGTGCTATAAGCCGGATGCATTCGGGGGGAATGCAGGACCATCGAATTCGCATGAATAACCTGAACACCCAGTTCCACAGTGCAGTGAAGGCCGTACGCAACGTATCGGACCGACCGGACAACGACACGCTTCTGCATATGTACGCCTTGTACAAACAGGCCACAGAAGGCGATGCCAACGGACCCCGGCCCGGATTCTTCGACTTCATCGGCTGCTCCAAGCGCGAGGCTTGGGAAAAGCTTTCCGGCACCCCGAGTGAGGACGCCATGCGCGGCTATGTCGAATTGGTGCGCGGATTGGGCGCTCGTATCTAGCGGGCAGGCACACGCTCCAATCCGTACGCATTCATCTGGAGTCGAATCCGACTTCACCGCCCAGATGACGCCGGTCCCAGGCACGAAGATTGTCACGAATGTGGGCGATGCGCTGGCGGCCCAAGGCGTTGTGTTCGTCATCCAGAACTTCGCCACCCAGCAATTCAGCCATGCGCTGCGCCGTCGGCAGCATGGCCTCCCAGGCATCGAGTGCCGAAACCGGCCCGGGCAGGGTCATGAAAAAACTCAGCCCGGTGGTCGACAACTCGACCACCTGCGACAGGTCAAAGCTCCCGGGCTGCAGCATGTTGGCTACACTGAACAAGGGTCCCATTTCGCGCTTGCCATCGAGCATGCGATGGAATATCCCCTTGTGGCCGAACTCCAGTCCCGCCTTGTCCGCCGCGACAATCAGGTCCGAGCCCTGGAACCACCGGTCCTCCGGGGCCACAACATTGATCGCGATGATGCGATCCACCGCGAGACCCTCAGGACGCTGCCCCAGGCTTGATACCTGCGTCGGCGCACGCG
>NZ_JAQIBU010000230.1 GCF_027858935.1 Oleiagrimonas sp.
AGCCCACCCCGTAGCCCGGATAAGCAAAGCGCATCCGGGGAACCGCACCCCACCCGCACCATCCACATCCTGCGACGTGCCACATGGGGAGGACCCGCACAATCCGTGTCCTCCGACGGGCCACACGGACACCACCCGCACCATCCGCGTGAAGCGAAGGTCACACGGCACCCCTTCCCGGATGCGGCCGTTGGCCTTATCCGGGCTACGCCGTAGCCCGGATAAGCAAAGCGCATCCGGGGAACCGCGCCGCGTCCGCACAATCCGTGTCCTCCGATGGACCACACAGGGACCACCCGCACCATCCACATGCTCCGACGGGCCACACGGGGAGCACCCGCACCATCCGCGTGAAGCGAGGGCCGCACGGCGCCCCATCCCGGATGCGGCCGTTGGCCTTATCCGGGCTACGCCGTAGCCCGGAGAAGCAAAGCGCATCCGGGGAGCTTCCTGTTTCAAGTGCACGTCGAACACCGCGCGGGTCGAGATCCGTCCTGCGGTCAGCGAAACACTTCCAGCAGCGTTGCCACTTCCTGGCTGCTGCGAGCGCGCAGCAGTTGCGGCGAGAGCCGGCGCAGACGCGCGCGCTCCAGCTGGCCGACGCGATCACGCACTTCCAGCATCTGGCCCGGGTGCATGCTGAAATCGGTCAGGCCCAGCGCCAGCAACAGCGGAGTGAACATCGGGTCGCCCGCCATTTCGCCGCACAGGCTGACGGCCTTGCCGGTACGGCGGCCCACGCTGATCACGCGGGCGATCAATCGCAGCAGAGCCGGTTGCAGGGGGTCATACAGCGAGCCCAGGGCATCATTGTTGCGATCGGCAGCCAGCACGTACTGGGTCAGGTCGTTGGTGCCGATGGCAAAGAAATCGGAGTCGTCCACCAGGGTATGCACGCCGATGGCCGCTGCCGGAACCTCGATCATGGCGCCGACTTCCAGGGCATCCTCCACCTCGTGGCCTTCCTCGCGAAGATCGCGTGCGCACATCGCAAGCATGGTGCGCACCGATTGCATTTCCTGCGCGTGCGAGACCATCGGCACCAGTACCCGTACCGGACCATAGCTGGCTGCGCGAAGGATCGCGCGCAACTGGGTGTTGAATACGGCTGGATGACGCAGGGACAGGCGCACGCCACGCACGCCCAGCGCGGGGTTGTCCTCCTCGCGCAGGGTCAGCCCGGCGTTGTCGGCCTTGTCGGCGCCGAGGTCCAGCGTACGCAGGGTGCACGGCAGTCCACCCATGCCCAGGATCAGGTCGCGATAGGCCTCGAACTGCTCCTCCTCACCGGGCAGGCCCTTGCTGCGCAGGAACAGGAACTCGGTGCGATACAGACCGATGCCACTTGCGCCAAAAGCGCGCGCCTGGGCGACGTCGGAGGTGTTCTCGGCGTTGGCGTACAGTCGGATCGGGACCTCGTCAAGGGTTCGCGTCGGCTGTTTGGCCAGGGTGGCCAGACGACGCCCCTCCTGGGCTGCCTCGCGCTGCCATTTACGGTAGCGGCTGAGGTCCTGTGCAGTGGGATGGATGACGACCTGGCCATTTTCGGCGTCCACCAGGACCAGGTCCTCGTCGCCGATCGCCGAGAGCGCATCGTTGGTCGAGACCAACATCGGCAGGTTGAGGCTGCGCGCAAGGATGGCGCTGTGCGAGTAGACGCTGCCACCGGCGGCGACGATGCCGAGCAGGCCGTGGCCGACAAGGTGCGCCATGTCACCGGGTGCGATGGTGTCGGCGACCAGGATCTCGCCCACGCGCGCGGCAAGTTTGCGTTCCTCGCTGCTGCTTTGCCGGGAAAGCGCAGCCATTACCCGTCCGATGACCTGGTCGATGTCCTCGTGACGACTGCGCAGGTACGGATCGTCCATGGCCTCGAACACAGCCCCCAGGCGGTCGGCCTGCATCTTCAGCGCGGCACTGGCGCGATAGCGGCCCTTGCGGATCATTTCGTCCAGGCCGCGCAGCAGTTCCGGATCCTCCAGCAGCAGGCTGTGCGCGTCGATGAACTCGCCTACATCGCGGGCCAGCGCGCCGTGCAGCTTCTGGCGCATTTCGTTGAGATCCACGCGTGCCGATTCGATGGCATCGTGCAGGCGCTCGATCTCGCCCTCGACCTCGTTTTGCTCGAGCAGCCTGTGGTCCACCTGCAGCATGCTCGGCTTGACCAGTCGCGCCCGGCCCAGCGCCATGCCACGGGCGGCGGCGGTTCCGCTCAATACCGTTCTCATGCGCACGCTCCCTTGCCGGACACCAACACACCCCGTGTGCCGTGGCGCGAGGCCATGCCCATTGCCGTGCCTGCATGCGTGGTTGGAAGCATCTTCAGCCGCCTTCGTCGAACTTGCGCTCGAACAGATCCGTGACGGCGCTCAGGGCTTCGCTCTCGTCGGGACCTTCCACGCGCACGGTCAGCGTGCTGCCCAGTCCGGCCGCCAGCATCATCACGCCCATGATCGACTTGGCGTTGATTTCGCGGCCATTGCCAACAAGCATCACCGTGGATTTGAACCCGTTGACCAGCTGCACCAGCTTGGCCGAGGCACGGGCGTGGAGCCCCAGCCGATTGGATATCACAATGTCCTGTTCAAGCATGATCGATAAAGATTCCCCTGCGGCCGCCGCTGGCGGCGATTTCCGCCAGCTCCGGCAGTTTCTGGTCCGCGTAGTTCATCACGCGCAGCAACATTGGAAGATTGAGTCCGGATACGCATCGTACGTGGGCGCCGTGCTCGCTCATGGACAGCCCGATATTGCAGGGCGTGGCGCCGTACAGGTCCGAGAGCACCAGAACACCTTCGCCCTGGTCCAGTTCGCGCAGATGGCGGTTGGTGATTTCCCGGGTGTCGGCGATATTCACATCGGCGGGAACTTCCATGGCGGCCAACCTCAGCGGCAGTTGCGGCATGACGTGACGTGCAGCCGCGATCAGCGCCGGTCCGACGCCTTCATGCGTGATCAGCAGTACGCCCGCGCTCATGATTCCTGCCGGGGAAATGGCGAGGCAGGTGATGTGCGCATGGGTCTGGGGTTGCCTGTGTTCATGGTGCTCAATCCAGCTCGCGGTGGAAAATGAGGATATCGTTTCTGGACTGGCGAAAATAATCGCTCAGCTGCTCGGCGAGGTAGACCGAGCGGTGGCGTCCTCCGGTACATCCGATCGATACCGTGACATAACTGCGGTCGGCCTGCTCCAGCCGCGGCAGCCAGGTATCCAGGAAGCTGCGGATGTCGCTCAGGAATTCATCGACCATCGGCTGGGACTGCAGGAACTCACGCACCGGCGCGTCCTTGCCCGACAGCGGTCGCAGCGTGCGGTCCCAGTGCGGATTCGGAAGGCAGCGCGCGTCGAACACGAAGTCGGCATCCATCGGCAGGCCCTTCTTGTAGGCGAAGGACTCGAACAGCAGCGTCATGCCTTCGGTGCGCGATGCGAATTCGGTGGCGATGCTGCGCCTGAACTGGTGCACATTCAT
>NZ_JAQIBU010000269.1 GCF_027858935.1 Oleiagrimonas sp.
TACGGGTTCTTGGCGTACGAAGGTTGCTGGGAGGTGGCGTCGCAGTTGGGATCCCTCAGCCGGCTTTCCACGTCCTTGCTGGTCAGCGTGGCCAGTTGCGCATCGGTGCGGTTGACCACGAAAACGGGAACGCTGCGCCATGGATAGCGCACCATCTGACCGGACTCGATCTTGGCGATATCGGCTATCACCGGTGCCCCGGCGGCTCTGGCCCGTGCACTCGGCAGCCATGATTTGATGAATGGCACGGCTGCTGTCACGACACCTGCCCCACCGACCACTGCCGTGGTTGCTATGAGGAATCGGCGGCGACCGTGATCGACGACTTCATTCGCCATCTGGCTCTCCAGAACGTATGCCACAGAGGTTGTTATGAGACAAGTCTCAAAATCAATTTAGTGTAGCCTCAGGGCCAAGTGCGTACAATCGCTCAGCGCTTTTTTGCCGCACCCATTAGGCTCCCATGCCCCTGCCGGCATAGCGCCCCGCCACCCATTTTCTCGCAAGCATATTGTTTGAGCGCATGAAACAAGCCGTCCGCACGATGACCTTCATCGCCCAGTTCGTCGTGATCGGACTGGCGATGGCTTTCGTGATCGCACTGATCTGGCCACAGACCGGCAGCGCGCTGCGAACGCGCCTGGGCATGGCGCCGAAACACGTCGCAGTTACGCAAAACGACAAGACCTCCGCCGCCATCACGGCCGACAATCCCCCTGCCAATGCACGCAGTTCCTATGCCGATGCCGTGCAACGCGCCGCCCCCTCAGTGGTGAACATCTACGCCAATCGCGTGGTCAGCGAGCAACCGATGCAACGGTTCAACGATCCGCTGATGCAGCAGATGCTTGGAGATGTTCCGATCGGACCCGTGCAGCGTCGGCGCGAGCAAAACCTTGGCTCCGGGGTGATCCTGGGCACCAAAGGCTATGTGCTCACCAACAACCACGTGATCGCGGGAGCACAGAATATCCAGGTGCTGCTCTACGACGGCCGCGTGGCCGAAGCCAGCGTGGTCGGCTCGGACCCGGACACCGATCTGGCCGTTCTGAAGGTCGACGTCGGGGGCGATCTGCCGGCCATTCACATCGCCAGTCACAATCCCCAGGTCGGCGACGTGGTGCTGGCCATCGGCAATCCCTTCGGTATCGGACAAACCGTGACCATGGGCATCATCAGCGCCATCAACCGTCAGCTCAATGCCCTCAACCCCGAGCAGTTCATCCAGACCGACGCCGCGATCAACTTTGGAAACTCCGGTGGTGCACTGGTCAACGCCAAGGGAAATCTCGTGGGCATCAACACCGCGCTGCTGGGACGTTCCAGCGGTGCGGAGGGTATCGGCTTTGCCATCCCCGTGGCGACGGCAAAGAACGTGCTCGACCAGATCATCGCGCACGGTCACGTGATCCGCGGCTGGCTGGGCCTGCAGTACACCAGCGTGCCGATCAGTGCCAACAGCGGGCTGCCGCCCGCGGCGCGCGGTGTCTGGGTCACCGACGTCTACCCCGGCAGCCCGGCGGCACAGGCAGGCATCAGGCGCGGCGATGTGCTGTTGCAACTGGGCAAGCACGACATTGTCGATCCCGGCTCCCTGCGCCAGCGCGAGGCCAGCCTGAAACCGGGCACCAAAATCACCATCTCGGGCCTGCACAATGGCTCATCGTTCACGCGCAAGCTCACCGTGGCCAAGCGTCCGCCGCTAAGCACGCTGGGTGTGCCCGCCCAGCCGTAGGCTTCACTTCTCCCCTGTCCTTTACACACCCTGCCGTGCAGGCAAGGTCTCAGTCCGCGTGGTTGCCGCCACCGGATGCCAGAGCATCAGCCCGGCGCAAGGCCTTGCGGTAGCGCTTGTGCAGAAGGCTCACCCGTTTCACGTAGATACGCGTCTCGGCAAAGGGCGGCACACCACCAAATTTCCGTACGGCATCGGGGCCGGCGTTGTAGGCGGCTTCCGCCAGACGTTCATCGCCATGAAACGTCTTGAGCAGTTGTGCCAGGTAACGCGCTCCGCCGCGGATATTGTCCGCCGGATCGAAGGCATTGCTCACGCCCATACTCGCGGCCGTCGACGGCATCAGTTGCATCAGACCCTGCGCTCCCTTGGCCGACATCGCGCGCGGGTTGTAGCCGCTCTCGGCATGGATCACCGCCCGCAGCAGCGAGGGCTGCACAGCGTACCTGGCGGCAGCCGCGCGAATGGCGCCCGCATATGCGTCGAGCCGCAACGGAACATCCGCCCAATGGATCGTCGAATGCAGGTTGCAGGCCACGCAAGTGGCCATATAAGTGAACAGGGTCTTGGTCTGTGCGCCGCGCGCGAGCGCGCCATGCGGACTCACGTTGGTGTATTCGATGCTGCCGTCGGCGTGCCTGATGCGGTAGACCGAACCGCGCAGAACACGCGCGTTTCGGCCATCCATTCCCTTGGGCACTGCAGGCACTTCTGCGGCGGGCCGTTGACGATATTGCCAGACTTCGCCACGGTGCGCGGCTGTCGCCACGACGGATGCCGCGGGGGACACGGAAGAGGCTGCGTGCTTGACCGAAGCAGCGCTCGCGGGGAGCGCAAGCTTCGGCGTATGCATCACCGGCAGGGCATCGACATGGATCCGGCGACATTTATGGAAACCGGCGCGATCGCTGGTGAAGGCCGTCTCGCCGCTCTTGCCCACGCAGCTGTACAAGGTGGTCGCTCGCGTCGGCGATGCCGGCACCAGCGTCAGGGCAAACGCGCACAAAGCCGCCAGCTGGAGAAGGCTGGAAGTTTTGCTGGGGAGGAAGCGGGCCCGGTGGTGGCCGCTTCCTCCGTGGCGTGCGGCTTTGAGCATGCGCCAAGTGTGCGTCAGCATTGATGTTTTGCCAAGCGAGTCCGGTCACGGATTGGCCATGCCAAATCCGTGGAGACACCCTTGGCAAGCGTTTTCAGATGTCGGGTTCCCCCAGCCGCAGCCCGCGCGCGCTGGAAGATGCAGGATCGGCGGCGTACACTTCCCTGTTCGCCTCCAACCTGTTGATTCACCTATGAGCGGCAAGCTTTTCATCAAGACCCACGGCTGCCAGATGAACGCCTATGACTCGGCCAAGATGGTCGACGTGCTGAAGGCGTCGCAC
>NZ_JAQIBU010000285.1 GCF_027858935.1 Oleiagrimonas sp.
CGCGTGATGCAGGGTGAATACCTGCGCGTGGAGAAGCTTGAAGCCGAAGTGGACAGCACCGTCGAGTTCGACCAGGTCCTGCTGGTCGGTGAAGGCGAGGACGTGACCGTCGGTGCGCCGACGATCGATGGCGCCAAGGTCAGCGCGAAGATTCTTTCGCACGGCCGCGGCAAGAAAGTGCGCATCATCAAGTTCCGCCGCCGCAAGCACCACATGAAGCAGCAGGGTCACCGCCAGCACTACACCGAAATCGAGATCACCGGCATCGCCGGCGGTTCGAAGTAACAGGAGTCCTACACCATGGCACATAAAAAGGCAGGCGGTTCAACCCGCAACGGTCGCGATTCAAACCCGAAATACCTGGGCGTCAAGATCTATGGCGGACAGGCGGTCGAGGCCGGCAACATCATCGTGCGTCAGCGCGGCACCCGTTTCCATGCCGGCACCGGCGTGGGTCTGGGGCGCGATCACACGTTGTTCGCGCTGGTCGACGGCAAGGTCGAATTCAAGACCCGCGGCGAGAACAGCCGCAAGTTCGTGAGCGTCGTCCAGGGCTGATTGCCCCCGCTACGCCCGCGTTTGGACAGAGCCCCGCCACGTGCGGGGCTTTTCGTTGCGCCACGATGCAGGTCGGCAGCTTGGCGCGCGGGGATTCGCGATATCCTTCACGCAGGGCCCGCCACGCGCATCCCGCTCCGTTCACCCACTCCCGTCCACCGGCTCAAGCATGAAATTCGTCGACGAAGTACAGATCAGGGTCAAGGCCGGCAACGGAGGCAACGGCTGCGTCAGCTTCCGGCGCGAGAAGTACATCCCGTTCGGCGGCCCGGATGGCGGTGACGGTGGCCGCGGCGGTTCGGTCTGGCTGGAGGCCGACGAAGGCCTCAACACACTGATCGACTTTCGCCACCAGCGCGTGTTCAAGGCGCCGCGTGGACAGGACGGCATGGGCAGCCAGATGTACGGCAAGGGCGGCGAGGACATGCTGGTGCGCGTGCCGATCGGTACCGTGGTCAGCAACGTCGATACCGACGAGACCATCGGTGACCTGACCACGCACGGTCAGCGCCTGCTGGTGGCCCAGGGCGGCAAGGGTGGCCTGGGCAACATGCATTTCAAGAGCTCGACCAACCGCGCGCCGCGCCAGTCCACGGACGGCACTCCGGGCGACGAGCGCGAGCTGAAGATGGAGCTCAAGCTGCTGGCCGACGTCGGCTTGCTGGGCTTTCCCAACGCCGGCAAGTCGACCTTCATCCGCGCGGTATCGGCAGCCACGCCGCGCGTGGCCGGCTACCCCTTCACCACGCTGCATCCGGGCCTTGGCGTGGTGCGCGTGGAGGCCGACCGCAGCTTCGTGGTGGCCGACATTCCCGGGTTGATCGAGGGCGCCGCCGATGGTGCCGGACTGGGCATCCAGTTCCTGCGCCACGTGTCGCGCACGCGCCTGCTGCTGCAGATTGTCGATATCCTGCCGATGGACGGCAGCGATCCCGTTGCGCAGGTGCGGGCGATCGAGAGCGAGCTGGAGCAGTTCGATCCCGAGCTCCTGCAGCGCCCACGCTGGCTGGTCCTGAACAAGACCGACCTGATGGCCGACGAGGTCGAGCGCCGGGCACTGGCCGAGGACATCGTCGCGCGGCTGGAGTGGACCGCCCCCTGGTTCATGATCTCGGCCGTGGCCCGGCAGGGCACCCTGGAAATCTGCCAGCGTGCCCAGCAGTTTTTCGATGCACAGCGTGAGCACGATCACGAGCAGGCGCGCTCACGCGATGATGTGCGCATGCGCGGGGAACCGGAAGGCGACGTGCCGGAGGCGGGCGCTTGAACACGCCGGGCGCTGCCCGGACCACAAAAAAGCCGGCTTGCGCCGGCTTTTTTGCAGCAACGTCGGGTACGCGATCAGCCCAGGGCCTGGATCTTCGCGTTCAGACGGCTCTTGTGGCGGGCGGCCTTGTTCTTGTGGATCAGGCCACGCGAGGCGTACCGGTCCAGCAGCGGCGCGGCGGCCTGGAAGGCCTCCGTGGCAGCGGCCTTGTCGCTGGCGTCGATCGCCTTGACGACCTTCTTCAGCGAGGTACGCATCATGGAGCGCGCGCTGACGTTTCGCATACGCGACTGCTCGGACTGACG
>NZ_JAQIBU010000312.1 GCF_027858935.1 Oleiagrimonas sp.
GAAGCACGTCGGCGCATGCTGATCCTGCGCGACGTCAAGCCGATCGCCTTCGAGCACGGCCACATGGACCCCGCGCACTCCGCGCGCGCCGCGGTGCAGAGCCTGTTCGAACTGGGCCGCCTGGATGAGGGCGACCGCGTGATCCTGACCCATGGCGATCACACCGGCATGGGCGGCGGCACCAATACGCTCAAGCTGCTGCATGTGGGCGCCGAGGGCATAGCCGAGAGCCTGCAAGGCCCCTAGTAGGGTGAACCATGTCCGTTGTGCGTCGCACGGGCATGTGCGGGAATGCTTGCGTGTGCGTGTCCCGGTGCGGGAGCTTGCGCGGCAGGCTGAATCGGCCATGGGCTGTTGCTTCATTCACCTCGTACACAGGCAGGCGTGCGTGCTTGGGGGTAAACTTCCAGACTGTGTCGCTTGCTGCAGGAGTCACGCCATGTTTCGTTCCAAGATTGCTGTCTTCGTGGTTTTCGTCGCAGGACTCGGCATGGCCTTGCCGGCCCTGGCGCAGCCACCTGTGGTCGCGCCTGAGCATGTGCCCGACTACTGGAACATGACCAAGAGCGAGGTCTCAGGCAATGTGCCCAATACCGGCCGCAAGCTCGACCAGCCCGGCTGCGTGGCTGTCAGCTACATGATCGGTTCCGACGGCGTTCCGCAGCACGTGATGGCGCGCAAGGTGGTCCCGTCCGACAGCGACTTCGGATACATCGCGGTAAGCCTGGTGCGCAATTTCCGTTATGCCGCAAGCAGTGACAACAATGCCGACCAGCCGATCAATACCTATTACGTGGTGCGTTTCAACATGCCCAAGGACGCGGCGCGCCAAGCCGCCCTGCTGAAACAGTGCGAGCTCTCCGGATACGGCGACTGATCAGACCGGCCATGCCCCGGTTGCCAGATCATTGATTTCAATACCTTCGCGTAGTTCTGCGGCGTTGCCGCTGGCGTGCGCAGGGTCTAGCAACAGGGCTGCGCGCCGCGTCTGCTGGAAAGCGCATCCGGGAAAGGTCGAGACTGTAGTGTTTCTGGCCTATACTTCGCGCCTTTCCACACTTCCTTGATGGGGTGTGGTGATTGCCACGCGGTTTGGCCGCAGTCTCCCCACGGAGTCGTCATGAGCATTGAAGATCTGGAAAGCGTCGCCCAGGCAATGGTTGCGCCCGGCAAGGGCATCATCGCCATCGACGAATCGACCAATACCATTCGCAAGCGCCTGGAAGCCGTCGGTGTGGAAAACACCGAGGAGCATCGTCGTGCCTATCGCGAGATGCTGCTGACCACGCCGGATCTGTCCGACCATATCTCGGGCGCCATCCTGTACGACGAGACCATCCGCCAATCCACCCGCGAGGGTGTGCCCTTCACCAAGGTGATGCGCGATGCCGGCATCATCCCGGGGATCAAGGTCGACAAGGGCGCCAAGCCTCTGGCGGGTTTTCCGGGCGAGCTGGTCACCGAGGGCCTGGATGGTCTGCGTGACCGGCTGGCCGAGTACGTCAAATTCGGCGCGCAGTTCGCCAAGTGGCGCGCGGTCATCACCATCGGTGACGACACCCCGAGTTCCACCTGCATCGAGGCCAACTGCCATGCGCTGGCGCGCTACGCCGCGCTGTGCCAGGAGGCCGGCCTGGTGCCGATGGTGGAGCCGGAAGTGCTGATGGATGGCAACCACGACATCGACCTGTGCTACGAAGTCACCGAAGCCACCCTGCGCAGCCTGTTCGGCGCGCTGTACGAGCAGAACGTCATGCTCGAAGGCACCATCCTGAAGGCATCCATGGTGATCTCCGGCAAGGGCTGTCCCGACCAGGCCAGCCGCGACGAAGTGGCCGACGCCACCGTGCGCTGCCTGAAATCCACGGTGCCGGCGATCCTGCCTGGGATCGTGTTCCTTTCCGGAGGGCAGTCCGACGAGGATGCCACCGCACACCTCAATGCCATCAACCAACTCGGACCGCATCCGTGGCCGCTGTCGTTCTCCTACGGTCGGGCCATGCAGCAGGCTGCACTCAAGCTGTGGGGCGATGACATGCACGGCAACTATGTCGAGTCACAGAGGACCGTGGCCCAGCGCGCGCGCGAGAACGGTTTGGCGGCACTCGGTCAATGGGAAGGCTGATGCCCTGACCTGTTTCGGCATGGGCCGTGACATGTGACATGCAACACAAACGGGCGCCGTGCGGCGCCCGTTTTCTTTTCACGCATGGCACCCGTATCAGCATGCGGGTATCGCACATGCAGCGAGCCTGCCTCAAAGGGGCGTCAGGTCAGAACTCGACTTCCAGCCGCACCGACGCCAGCGAGCTGGCCAGATCGTACTGGCCGGTCCTGTCGTCGAAGTGATTGAACACGAAGCCCAGACTGGTGTTGTTGTCGAAGCGGTAACCCACGCCGATGCCGGAGTACCAACTGGATTTGGTGGTCTTCATCGAGTCGTAGTACGTGCCGAGACGGGTGTTGATCTTGCTGTGGGCGTTGAAATATCCGGTTTGGGCCAGGACGTACCAGTTCCGGTTGAAAAAGAAACGCATGTTGGCACCGGCGAAAGCGCCCTTGACCTTTGCCGTGACCTTGCCGGGCGTGGCGTAACCGGGGCTATAGAAGCCGTCGCTGAAGCTGCCCAGATTGGCGTAACCGACTTCGGCACCGACATCGATGGCGGGATTGACGATCCAGCGGTAACCGCCGCTGATGGCATAGCCGGTATCCGTGCCATGGGATGCCGTCATCTGTAAAAGCTTCGACTGGCCGGTTTGCGCACCGATGAACCACGAGCCGGTTTCGCCAGCGAAGCTTGCTGCCGGCAGTGCCATCAGGCTGGCGACCAGGGCCGTCGAGAGGATCGTCTTGTTCATGGATCTGCATGCTCTTGTGGTGAGAGGGTGTTCAAGTTGGTGCGCAGCTCGTGCGGTGCATGTGCTTGATGCGTTCGCGTACGCTGCATGGGCGGTGCATCGCTGCCGGAAGATCGACAGGAGCCCGCCGCATGTTCCGGATGCCGGCGGTCCTGTGCAGTGACGGTCCGGAATTAGGCATGCATGGGGCACCCGCATGCTCAAGCTTGCAGCTTGATTATAGCCGGGCATTGCCAATGCAAGAACGTGACCGATGGCATGAAAAAGGGCGCCCGAGGGCGCCCTTTCTGGTTTGCCGTGGTTTCACGACCAGACGGGTTTCCGTGCTCGGCACGGAACCGGCCGGCCGGCTGCATCAGAACCGGTATTCGGCGCTGACCGAGTACAGATTGGTGCTGAGGTTGAGGTTATCCTTCTTGGCACCGTAGTAGTCGTAGTTCAAGCCGACGCTGAAGTTGTTGCTGAAGTCATAACCAAAGCCGGCACCACCGTAGAAGTCGGTCTTGCTGATGTTGCGGTACAGCGGATTGCTGTTGTTGCTCAGGCCATGGCCCTGCCACTGATAGATGCCTGCGCGGGCGCTGACATACCAGTTGCGGGTGATATTGAAATGGCCGGTGCCACCAAAGGTCCAGCCGTGCAGCTGCGATTTCGGATGGGCGAGAACCGGGTTGCTGCTGAAGGCGTTCCTGAGCTTGATAGTGCCCAAGTCGTTGTAGCCGGTTTCCAGGCCCAGCGCGACGTTTGGGGCAACCGACCAGCGGTAGCCACCATCGATGGCATAGCCGGTATCGCTGCCGTTGTAGGCACCCTTGTTCAGGGTGGCATCTCCAACCTTCGCGCCGACGAACCAGCCTCCATTGCCGCTATTGTTGCTGGGATAGCTCTGCGCGAATGCGGGGACTGTGGCCAGACCAGCAGTGACGAAGGCGAGTGCGATCAGGGTCTTTTTCATGGGGACAACTCCTTGCATTTTCTTGTTTTTCGGCTTGTAGCCGGTGGGCTTGTACACAGGGCCGCCGGCCCACGTCGGCGGCTTGAGGACATTAGACGGGGGTCGGTATGAATGGTTCCAATACCGAGCAGTACAGAATTAAGTGCGCGTTAAGACTCCTGAGGTGCCTCTGAACATTCGGCGCCGTCGGCTTGACACGAATTCCCGGGCATCATCGGTTTCATGCAGGCCGGGTTTGTGCATGTTCCTGAACGCTGCATGCGACAGCAGCAGCAGGATCGGCGACAATAAGCGCTTTACCGCCATATCTGCCGGAGATTGAGGATGTCGAACCGTCGTGAGCTCGCCAACGCCATCCGCGCCCTCGCCATGGACGCGGTCGAGAAAGCCAATTCCGGGCACCCGGGAATGCCCATGGGCATGGCCGACATTGCCGAGGTGCTGTGGAACGACTTCTACCGGCACAACCCGGGCAATCCGAAGTGGTTCAACCGCGACCGCTTCATGTTGTCCAACGGCCACGGCTCGATGCTGCAGTACGCGCTGCTGCACCTGACCGGTTACGACCTGCCGATGGACCAGCTCAAGCAGTTTCGCCAGTGGCACTCGATGACGCCGGGTCATCCGGAAGCCGCCGACACCCCGGGGGTGGAGACCACCACCGGTCCGCTGGGGCAGGGCATCGCCAACGGCGTGGGTTTCGCGCTGGCCGAGAAAGTGCTGGGTGAGCGCTTCAACCGGCCCGACTTCGACGTGGTCGACCACCACACCTACGTGTTCTGCGGCGACGGCTG
>NZ_JAQIBU010000313.1 GCF_027858935.1 Oleiagrimonas sp.
CGGCACCATGGTCAAGGTGCTGTCCTGGTACGACAATGAATGGGGTTTCTCCAACCGCATGCTGGACATGACCGCGGCACTGGTCGCAGCCGGCTGAGTCCAGGATTTGCGCCGATATCGGCTCCAATGAGGACGCCTTGGACACCGGCCTGCATGCCTGCGCATGCAGGCCTCCCTTTCCTCCCGGTAGACAGGTGCACATGATGAACACGAAATTGATGTTGTGGGCGGTGTTGGTCCTGCTTGCCAGCGCCTTTTCCTGCACGGCGATCGCCCAGTCCGGTCCGCCACCGGCCTATACCGAAAACGGCTTCAGTCCACACCTGCTGGACAGCGCAAAGCCGAAGGCGGAACGCATGAAGCTGTTTGCACACATCATCGCGTTGGCCAACCGCGGCCAGGTACGCGCCCAGGATCTGGCTGGCACCTTCTATTGGCAGGGGCCCGCGATCACCGGATCGCCGGTAACCGTGAACCTGGTCCAGGCACGCAAGCTGCTTGCCAGCGCAGCCGTGCACGGCGACGTGCTGGCCATGGCCAAGATGGCTGAACTGGAGCTGGGCGCCGGCCGCGAGCCCCAGGCGATGGTCTGGGCGCAACTGTATGCCCGTTACCTCGACCCGATGCTCCCCGCACGCGCCGGTCGAACAGACAGCTACGCGGCCAACCTGATCAAGGGCATCCTCGATGCGGGCGGCAAGCTCCACTAGGCCACCCGGGGCTACGTCGGCACGATGGTCCAGCGCTTCGACAAGTCCATCCGCAGGGGTATTGATGCCATTCATTCCGAGAACCGCGATGGCCGGACCTTTCTGATCCAGCAGGCGGGGGGCGCTGATTCGATCAAGACCTCCAACTTGAATGGAGTCGCCGAATACATGGTCGGCTTCGATGCCGACGGCAAGCCCATCAGGACATGGACACTGAATGCCTTCCCCAATTCGGGCCTGAGCGCGCTGCTGCATCACTATCTCAAGAACGTGGTTGCCAATAGCGTCGCCAAAGGCTCGGGAACGCGGTATCTGCGTGTATCCATCACACACAACGGTGCGAAATTACTCATGTTGCGGACCGCGCACTGACGCAGTGCCACGAAAAAGACGCCGAGCTTTCGGAGCCACCGAAAACAGGCCACCACGAAAGAGGCCTATGGTTTTGCGCTGGTCGCTGGCCATGCACAAGCACAGCGACCGGTGGCCGTCCAGGCAACACCGATAGGCAAGACGCGTTCTGCTGACCACGCACGCGCAATGGATCGGTTGCCCTGGTGACTGCCGGCCACGATGCGCCGAGTGGGAATTTGAACGCACCGCACCACTTCGGGGCCCGGCGCGCAAACGCCCCCCTTTTTAGGCCCCTGATACTGAACGCCCGCCAGCGACGACGCGCGCAGGACCTGATGTCCGGCGCGCGTCGCATGGACTGGATCAGGCCAACGGCTTCAGGGCAGCCTCGTAATCGGGCTCATGGGTAATCTCGGATACCAGCTCGGCGTGCAGCACCCGGTTGTCCTCGTCCAGCACGACCACCGCACGCGCGGCAACCCCGGCCAGTGGCCCTTCGGCAAGTGCTACGCCGTAATCGACTAGGAAGGCTTCGCCGCGCATGGTCGAAAGCATGGTCACGTGGTCAAGCCCCTCGGCGCCGCAAAAACGTCCCTGCGCAAAGGGAAGGTCCGCGGAAATGCACAGCACCACGGTGTTGTCCAGGGTGCCTGCCAGTTCATTGAAGCGGCGCACCGAAGCGGCACACACGCCCGTGTCCACGCTCGGGAAGATGTTCAACACCTTGCGCTTGCCGGCAAACGCGTCCAGCCCCAGATCCTTCAGGTCTCCGCTGACCAGCGAAAACTCGGGCGCCTGATGCCCCACCTGCGGAAATGTGCCGTCAACCTGCACCGGATTACCCTGGAAAGCCACCTTGGACATATGCAACCTCTTTGCGTTTCAAGAATAGGAGGATCGAGTCGGACAGCATAACGCGTCGGTCAATTCAGTCACGCTTGACCCTTATGCATCAACTACGGACATCGTCAACCAACGGATTGCGGATCGGCTTCCATGCGCCCGGGAACCCATCCGATCCATGCATGGGCCAGATCATCCGTGCAGCCCGGCCGCAGCCGCGTACAGACCGTTCCGGTGGACAGCGCCATCATCCTGACCGGCAGCAACACGATGACCTGGAACTGGCCTCAGGTTGCCTGGTTGCGGCCGGCTTGGTGCAGGCCGTCGCTCATCTCGGTTCGATGCTTCCGGAACGACCCACAACCTGACGGCAAGCGGGACCGGCAGGCCTTGCTCCCCTCAGCACCGCAGGTACCGCTGCAGACTGATCCAGATCAAGGAGCCTGGGTCACGGCGGCTCTATGCTCCACGCATGATAGACGAGCCTTCCACGCCCACCGGACTCACCACCGACGGTATTGCCCTGCTGGTCAAGCGCTTTTATGCCCGAGTACGCAGTCATGCCTCGCTAGGACCTGTTTTCGAGGCCTCCGTGACCGACTGGGTTGCACATGAGCAGCGACTGATCACGTACTGGTGCTGGGTTGCCCTGCGCGTGAATTACTATCGGGGCAAGCCCATGGACATGCACCGCCGGCTCCCGATCCATGCCAACCACTTTGCGCAATGGCTGGCCTTGTGGCGGCAAACCGCCAACGACGTGCTGGATCCGGCCTCTGCGAGGCATGTGATCGCCGTCGCCGAACGCATCGGCCACGGGCTTCGCCTGGGTACGCTTGGCCCGGATGCCCAGGCCCCGCCATCACGGGACGTCACCGCATGAACATGCTCGCACTGTACTCGCCCGTGAAGTGGATCCACGTTAGTGCCGTGCTCATGAGTGGCTGCCTGTTCGCGTGGCGAGGCGTGATGGTCCAGGCCGGCCGTGAACGCATGGCCGGAAGGCGTGGCATACGCTGGCTCAGCTACGGCATCGACAGCGTGCTGCTGATAGCCGGCGTGGTGCTGGTCGCAATACTTCCACATGCCATGTTTTCCAATGGCTGGCTGAGCGCGAAACTGGCCCTGCTGGTGGTCTACATCATCCTCGGCAGCCTGGCTCTCAAACGCGCGCGTACGCAGGCATGGAAGCGCATCTTCTTCGTCGCTGCGCTGCTGGTCTACGTGAGCATGATCGGCATTGCGCGCACGCATTCTCCCCTGGGATGGTTCCATGGAGGGCTGCAATGAATCACCCACATATCAATGAACCGCATGATCATGCGCTGGACGCCTGCTTTCTTGGTCCCTACGGCGAAAACGATGCCCTGCTCGAAAAAATGATGCTGGAATTTCTGCGCGACCACGTGTACTGGCGGCGCAACTTTCACCCGGAAGACCCGCCTGCCATTGCCACGGCCACGGCGCAGCACCCGGACTATCTGGCGTTCGAATCGCGCATGCGACGTGAGCTGCACCAGCTTTCGGCCGCGCTGAAGAAATCCGTCCCGTTCCACAGCCCGCGCTACATGGGCCACATGGTCTCGGACCTGCTGCTCCCGGGCCTCGCGGCGCAGATGCTGACACTTCCCTACAACCCCAACAACGTCAGCGAGGAAGCCGCGCCGGTCACCGTCGACATGGAAGTCCAGGTGGGTCTGCAACTGGCTCGCATGCTCGGCTATCCGCATGATCCCGAAAAACCCGCCTGTGCCTTCGGGCATGTCACCTCGGGAGGATCGCTGGCCAATTTCCAGGCTTTGCGGCTGGCACTTTCCCTGAAAGCCTTTCCAGTCGCGCTGCGTGCCGCCCAGGTCCCGGAGCTTGGCCTCCCCGACGAGGACTGGGAGGCTTTCAACCTGCCTGCAAGCCGGGTCATCGACCTTCTGGAACAATGGCAGGCATGGCTTGCCCTGCAACCAGGCCACGAGCGGCATCGCTGGCAGCAACGCGTGCAGGATGCACGGATCGAACAACTCGGACTGGCCGCTTTCTTCGAGGAGCACCCCACGCTGCGTGTACCGGTAGTGCTGGCGCCCGTCACCGCGCACTATTCGTGGAGCAAGGGCATGAAGATGCTCGGCCTCGGTCGCCGGCAACTGCGCCTGGTAGCAACCGACGGCATGCGGATGGACCCGAAGGCGCTGCAGCTTGTGCTCGACGAGTGCATCCGTGCAAGGCAGCCCGTACTGATGTGCGTGGCCATCCTGGGCAGCACCGAATACGGCACCATCGACCCGGTCGACGCCATCCTCGACGCGCGCCTTCAATCGCGTGCGCGAGGACTGGATTTTTCCGTTCACGTCGATGCAGCCTGGGGCGGTTATCTGGCCACCCTGTTCCGCCGCGAAGACGGCAGCCTGCGATCACGCAAGGACATGACCGGCGAATTCCGCACGTTCCCGACGCAACGGGTGCATGCGGCTTTTGCCGCGCTGGCGGACACCGACACGACCACGGTCGATCCGCACAAGCTCGGCTACCTGCCCTATGGTGCGGGAGCCTTCGTGTGCCGGGACCATCGCGCCATGGCGCTGCTGGCCGAACGTGCCGACTATGTCTTCCATCGCACCACTCCCGGCAGCTACCTTCAGCGCTACCGCAACCTGGGACAGTTCATCCCCGAGGGCTCCAAGTCCGGTGCCGCGGCAGCTGCGGTATACGTGACCCACAAGGTCCTTCCGCTCGATCACCTTCATTTCGGTCGCCTGCCTCACGCCACGGTTCGTGCCGCCGAATTGTTTCTCGCCTGTGCCCGCAGGTTCGCCCGCGAGATCAGCGAGCACCTGCATGTCATGGTGCCGTTCACGCCCGACAGCAACCTTGTCTGCGTTGCGCTGAATCCACGCGGCAACACCCGTGTTGCCGTGGCCAATGCCTACGTCCGCGAACTGCACGAAAACCTTCGCATCGACCCGACACGGCCCCTGCAACTGAAGGAATTCTTTGGTTCGATGACCAGCCTGCAACCCGGTATGCTTGGTCCTCACGAAACCGCACGTATCCTCGACGCCCTGCACCTGGACCTGGATTCCCTGGGCGACCACGAGGACAACGATTGCCTGCTGATCCTGCGCCATACGCTGATGAACCCGTACCTGATCGATCATGAGAACGACATCAGCTACATCGAGCGGTATTTCGAATTCCTCGGCCGCCGCGTACGCATGCTCGCATCCCTGGAAATGGCTGCGGCATCATGAGTGAGCATGCGCATGAACCGCCCGCCTCCCGCGGACACGAACAGCCAAATGCGCATGCAACCCCCAACACAGACGGAACATGCGCCATGACCTTCGCATTGCTCGGCCATGGCCGATTCGGACAGGCCCTGGCCGAAATGCTGGTCCAGGCCGGGCATACGGTTCGCATCCACGACCCCGGGGGAAACGTCCCCGAGGCCTTTGCTGCCGCAAGCCCCGCGCAAGCGGTCGAGGGCGCGCAATGGGTGGTGCTGGCCATGCCGGTTCCCGCCATGCGCGCGGCCCTTCTGGAGGTGCGGCCGCATCTGGACAGCCGCCATACCGTGATCGACGTCGGCAGCGTGAAAATGCACCCGTGCACGCTTATGGAGGATGTCCTTGCCGCGGAAATTCCGCATGCCGGCACCCACCCCCTGTTCGGGCCATTGAGCCTGGCCCGCGGCGAGCGCCCGTTGCGCACCGTGGTATGCGCCAGTGTGCTGCATCCGCAGGCGGCGCAACGCGCCCGGGCGCTGTTTTCCAGCCTCGGCTGCGAAGTGATCGACCAGGATCCGATCGCCCATGACCGCGCCATGGCAGGGACCCACGCGCTGGCCTTCTTCATCGCCAAGGGCCTGGTCGACATGGGTGTGGGTGAGGACCTCACGCTCGCGCCCCCCTCCTTCCAGGGCCTGAAGAACATGCTGGCCGCCGTGCGCGGCGATGCAGGGCACCTGTTCGCGGCCATCCAGCAGGAAAATCCATACGCCTGCGAGGCCCGTGCCCGACTGATCGAAGCCCTGGGCACGATCCACCGAAAGCTGCTGACCGAAGCAGACGACGAAGGCAGCCTGTCGATCTCCGGATTGCCATAGGCCCATGCCTTGAGCTTCCACGACCTTCGCACCTTCCTGGGCCATCTTGAACATCGCGGCCAGTTGCTGCGCGTGCGTGAACCGGTCGACCCGAACCAGGAGTCGACTGCCCTGTGCATGCGCGCGCTGCGCGAAGGCGGTCCGGCCCTGTTGATGGAGCGCCCGACCGGTTCGGCACACGCCCTGCTGGGCAACCTGTTCGGGCACCGCAAACGCATCGAGAGCGCCCTCGCCGGCCGGCCGCTTTCAAGCCTGCGCGAACTGGGCCAATTGCTCGCCTCGATCAAGGAACCCCGCTGGCCCGGAAACCTGCGCCAGGCCCTGGCATCCTGGCCCGAACTGGCCCAACTGGCCCATGTGGCGCCGCAGCGTGTGCGCGAAGCCGCCTTCACCGAGCAAACCCTGGAAGGCGAGGACATCGACCTGGCCCGACTCCCGGTGCAGACCTGCTGGCCCGAGGATGCCGGTCGCCTGATCACCTTCGGCCTGGTGGTCACGCGAGGTCCCCGTCAGCAACGCCAGAACGTGGCCATCTACCGTCAGCAGGTCATCGGACCCCGGCGCGTCATCATGCGCTGGCTGCCGCACCGCGGCGGCGCACAGGACTACCGGGACTGGCAGCACGCACACCCGGACCAGCCCTTTCCCGTGCTGGTCGCCCTGGGTGCCGATCCGGCCACGATGCTGGCGGCCGTGGCGCCGGTGCCGGACACGCTGTCCGAATACGAATTCGCCGGCCTGCTGCGTGGCCAGCGCACGCGTGTGTGGACCAGTCCACGCAGCGGTCTGGATGCACCCGCCGGCGCCGAGATCGTCCTCGAGGGATGCATTCATCCTGGCGATGCGGCGCTGGAAGGGCCGTTTGGCGACCACACCGGATACTACAATGCGCAGGATCATTTCCCGGTACTGACCATCGAGCGCATGCAGCTGCGGCGTGACGCGATCTACCACGGCAGCTACATGGGGCGCGCACCGTTCGACGAGCCTTCGGTCCTGGCCATGGCGCTCAACGATGTATTCGTGCCGATCCTGCAGAAGGTCTTCCCCGAGATCATCGACTTCCATCTGCCTGCCGAAGCCTGCTCGTATCGGATCGCGGTGGTCAGCATCCGCAAGCAATACCCTGGGCACGCCCGCAGGGTGATGATGGGGATCTGGTCGTACCTGCGCCAGTTCACGTACACCAAGTTCGTGATCGTCACCGACGACGACATCGACGTGCGTGACTGGTCCGCGGTGATCTGGGCCTTGGCCACACGGGTCGATCCGGCACGCGACACCATGCTGGTGGAAAACACCCCGATCGACTATCTGGATTTTTCCAGTCCGACACCGAACCTTGGTTCCAAGCTCGGCATCGATGCCACCAACAAATGGCCTGGCGAAACCACGCGCACCTGGAGCCGTCCCATCGTGCCCGATACCGAGGTGCAACGCCGCGTCGATGCGCTGTGGTCGCAACTGGCCACCACCGACACCCTGCGCGGCCCTGCGCAGACCTAAAGCCTAGGTCTCGCCAGCGCGGCAGGCATCGTGGCGAAGGGCCTGGGCCGCCTGCTCCTGCAGAAGCTTCCAGGAGCGTTCCCACCCCCCGGCGCGCGGCGATGCGCCGACGAATCGCGTCAACAGCATCCGCAAGGCATCAATGCGTTCCTGCAGTTCCCCGGATTGTGCAAGCGCGCGCTCGTGCTCGTCGAGCGCCACCATCAGCACCTTGCGGTCGCTGCAGATCCCGATGCACGGCTGAGGTGCCTCGATCCTGCCGCAACCGGCGCATTGCCATACCTGGATGTAGTCGGTCATGCCTGCTCCTGCTTCACTCCAAAACCTGCGGAGGACCTCAGGGTATCGATCCCGTGCCCGTTGCGATCTGATCCAGGTCAACGCAAGCATCGTTTTTGCGTGACACGATGGCGCCCTGCCTTGATGAGGAGCTACGCGCATGCAACTGGTCTGTCCAGCCGGCAACCTTCCTGCACTGCAGACGGCCATCGACGAGGGAGCGGACGCGGTCTACGCTGGCCTGCGCGACCAGACCAACGCACGCGCCTTCCCCGGCCTGAATTTCAGCGACGACGAATTGCACAGGGGTATCGCCTACGCGCATGCGCGTCAGCGCAAGGTCTACCTGGCCCTGAACACCTACCCGGACTGCATGCACCTGGATACCTGGAAGGCTGCCGTCGACAAGGCCGCCGACTTCGGTTGCGACGCGATCATCGTCGCCGAGATGGCCGTACTCGACTACGCCATGCGCACGCACCCGCAGCTTCCACGCCACCTGTCCGTGCAGGGTTCGGCCACCACCGCGCCCGCCTTGCGCTACATGCATGAGCGCTTCGGCATCCAGCGCGCCGTGCTGCCGCGGGTGTTGTCCATCCAGCAGGTCGAACGCCTGTGCAGCAATGCACCCGTACCGCTGGAAGTGTTTGCCTTCGGCAGCCTGTGCATCATGGTCGAAGGACGTTGCCAACTGTCCAGCTATGCCACCGGTGCTTCTCCCAATCGCCACGGCGTATGTTCCCCGGCGCGTTTCGTGCGTTGGGAGGAGCATGACGATGGCAGTCGGAGCGTGCGCCTGAACCATGTGCTGGTCGATCGCTTCCAGCAGGGCGAACCGGCAGGCTACCCGACGGTCTGCAAGGGGCGTTTCCAGGTAGCCGGCGAGACCTTCCATGCGCTCGAGGAGCCGACCAGCCTGAACACGCTGGAACTGCTTCCACGCCTGGCCAGGGCCGGAGTGGCGGCGCTCAAGATCGAGGGTCGCCAGCGTGGCGTCGCCTACGTCCGCTCCGTCACCCATACCTGGCGCACGGCGCTTGATCGCCTTGAAGCCGCTCCGGACCACTGGAAGCGCAAGCCGGAGTGGGACCAGACCCTGTCACAGCACGCCGAGGGGCACCAGACCACGCTCGGCCCCTACCACCGCCATTGGCATTGAACGGAATGCACCGATGAAACTGAGCCTTGGTCCCCTGCAGTATTTCTGGCCGCGCGAACAGACCCTGGCGTTCTATCGCGAAGCCGCACACTGGCCAGTCGATACCATCTACCTGGGCGAGACGGTGTGCAGCAAACGGCGTGAACTCGGCACTCGCGACTGGCTGGATCTGGCCGAGACACTTGCCGCCGAGGGCAAGCAGGTGGTGCTCTCATCCCTGGCCCTGATCGAAGCCGAATCCGAACTCGGCGTCCTGCGGCGGCTGGTTGAAGCCGGCCCCATGGTCGAAGCCAACGATCTGTCCGCCGTGCAGCTGTGCCGCGAGAAACGCTTGCCCTTCGTGGCCGGACCCTCACTGAACATCTACAACCATGAGGCGCTGGCGCTGCTCATGGAGGACGGCTTGCAGCGCTGGGTTCCCGGCGTGGAACAGGGCGAGCATTTGATCCACGACATGCGCATGTGCATGCAGGCGAACGGACGCGACATGCCCGAACTGGAGGTCATCGCCCATGGTCGTCTGCCGCTGGCCTACTCCGCCCGCTGCTTCACTGCTCGCGCCCTGGACGTGGCCAAGGACCAGTGCGGCTTCCGCTGCATCGAATATCCCGAAGCCATGCCGTTGGCCACGCGAGAAGGAAAGCCGTTCCTGCGCATCAACGGCATCCAGGTTCTCGGCGAGGCAGTGACCGACCTGGGACCGGAGTTGCCCGCGCTGCGCACACTCGGGGTCAACCTGCTGCGCCTGTATCCGCAAGCGGCTGGCATGGCCGAGGTGGTGGATCACTTCGATGCCGCCCGTCAATCGATACAGGCACCTGCACGGATCGGCACCCGCAACGGCTACTGGCATGGCGAAGCGGGCATGCACGCAGCGCCTGCGGACTGATCTCACCGACTCTCAGGCATCAACCATCCCGGTCCGCACCACCCTGGCGTCGCGACCGGGTCGGGCTTGCCCACCCGCTGCACTGGCGTTCGTCAGAACGCATACAGCAGCACGGCAAAGAAGTGACAGATCGTGCCGGCGAGCACGAACAGATGCCAGATGAAATGACTGTAACGGACACGTTCATCGAGCACGAAGAACACCACACCCAGGGTGTAGGCGAGCCCACCCGCCAGCAACCACAGCAATCCGTCGGTCGCCATGTGCTGCCATAAAGGACGGATCGCGATGACCGCCATCCAGCCCATGGCGACATACATCAGTGTGGAAACATGCGGAAATCGCATCCCGAGCGTGGACTTGAACACCAGTCCCGCCAGCGCCAGTCCCCAGATCATGCCCAACAGGGTCCAACCCCAGCCACCGTGCAACACGCCCAGCGTGATCGGTGTGTAGGTGCCGGCAATCAACAGATAGATCGCGGCGTGGTCCAGTACACGCAGCAGCCGCTTGATCGGGCGGCGCGGCATGGCGTGGTAAAGGGTGGACGCCAGATACAGCATGATGGTGCTGCTGCCGAAAACCGCCGCTCCGGTCACCGCCAAGGCACCACCGGCATGCATCGCATGCAGCAGCAGCACCGGCAAGCCGACCAGGGCGAGGAGCAGTCCGAGCCCGTGGCTGACGCTGTTGGCGACTTCCTCGCCGAGAGTCTGTTCCCGCCCCCTGCCACGTACCGGCATCACGTCCCGGGCATCCGGACATCGACAGCGCGATGTTTGATGCAGGGCCAGATCATATCCGTGCGAAGACCAGGCTGGCATTGGTACCGCCGAAGCCGAAACTGTTGGACATCACCGTGTTCAGCGTCGCCTCGCGGCTCTCGCGCAGAATCGGAAAACCTTCGGCCTGCGGATCGATCTCCACGATATGGGCTGATCCGGCCATAAACCCGTCGCGCAGCATCAGCAGGCTGTAGATCGCCTCGTGCACGCTGGCCGCGCCGAGTGAATGCCCGGTCAGTGCCTTGGTCGACGACAGCGGCGGCACGTGTGCGCCGAACACCTCGCGCACCGCCGCAAGCTCCACCAGATCGCCCGTCGGCGTGGCGGTGCCGTGCGTGTTGAGGTAGTCAACCGGCGCCTGCACATCCTGCATCGCCATGCGCATGCAGCGCACCGCACCCTCGCCGGAGGGCGCCACCATGCCTGCACCATCCGAGGTCACGCCGTAGCCGACCAGTTCGGCGTGGATGCGCGCGCCGCGCGCCTTGGCATGTTCGTAGTCCTCCAACACCAGCATGCCGCCGCCGCCGCCGATCACGAAACCGTCGCGACTGGTGTCGTACGGCCGTGATGCGGACTGAGGGGTGTCGTTGTGCTGGCTGGACAGTGCGCCCATCGCGTCGAACTCCGCGGTCATCCCCCAGTGCTCTTCCTCGCCACCGCCAGCAAACACCACGTCCTGCACGCCATGGCGGATCAGGTCGGCCGCGGCACCGATGCAGTGCGCCGAGGTCGCGCATGCGGCCGAGATGGAATAGCTGAAGCCGAGGATGCCGAACGCCGTGGCCAGGTTGGCCGACACCGTCGAGCACATCGTGCGTGGCACCATGTACGGGCCGACCTTGCGCACGCCCTTGTCGCGCAGCAGGTCCGCGGTCTGGATCTGCCACTTCGCCGAGCCGCCACCGGAACCGGCGATCACGCCCACGCGCGGATTGCGGATCTGCTCCAGCATCAACCCGGCGTCGGCGATCGCATCGCGCATGGCCAGGTAGGCATAGGCCGCCGCATCGCCCATGAACCGTTTCAGCTTGCGATCCATGCTCGCGTCCAGGTCGATTTCAGGAACGCCGGCCACATGACTGCGCAAGCCCAGCTCGGCGTACTCGGGCATGAACCGGATCCCGCTGCAGGCACCGCGCAACGCCCTTGAAACGGCATCGGACAAGGTGCCCAGGCAGGACACGATACCGAATCCCGTGACCACCACCCGGCGCATCAGAATGCCTCCGTGGACTGGAACAGGCCCACGCGCATGTCCTTGGCCACGTAGATCAGACGATCATCAACGAACGTCTTGCCATCCGTGATCACCAGCGCAAGCCGTCCACGCATGACTCTGCGGATATCGATCTCGTAGCGGAGCAGTCGCGCACTGGGCAGCACCTGACCGGTGAACTTCACCTGCCCGACGCCAAGCGCGCGGCCGCGTCCCGGCTCGCCCAGCCAAGGCAGGAAAAATCCGCTCAACTGCCACATCGCATCGACCCCAAGGCACCCCGGCATCACCGGATCACCCTCGAAGTGGCAGGCGAAGAACCAGGCCTCGGGCGTGATGTCCAGTTCGGCGACCATGTGCCCCTTGCCGTAGGCACCGCCATGGTCGTCGATATGTGTGATGCGATCGAACATCAGCATGGGTGGCGCCGGCAGGCGCGCATTGCCGGGGCCGAAAATTTCGCCCCGTGAACAAGCGAGCAGTTGCTCATAATCGAAAGAGGAAGGTCGATTCATGGGATATCCGCAGAAAAAGTGCAAAGCAGTCTGCGCGTCATGCTCCGTAGCCGCCCTGATGCAGATCAAGAACATCTTGCGGCGCAAACTGCGGTTCCACGAGGTCACGCACGTGGCGTGGACATCGTTTCAAGGTGGGTACCAAGGCTTCCACGAAGCAAGCATATCGCCGCAAAAAGGCCCTGGGCAATGCAAGCCTGCCACTCCTGGCCGACCCGGTCATCGCGTGCGCTCCATGCAGGTTCTGGTCCGGTCGCATCACGCCTCGACAACGCATCCTGACAGCGCAAAGTCCTCAAGAGCAACCTGACGCCCTGTGGGCCACCCCGGGCCACATCGAGGAGTCCGTGGTGTCATCGATCCTAGGCGGGGAAAATCGGTTGCAACAGATACACACCGCAGTAGCAAATGCGGTCCTTGAGCCCGATGCATCGATCCCTCGCTGATGACTTCAGATCAACCGTGTAGCGCAGTCCGCCTGGTTCACTGCGCGTCCGGCTTGTGCTGCAATCGGCCTCCCTCCGATAAGCTTTCACGGCCATGCGCCGTTCGTGCTGCACGAGCCAGGCGCGCACCACGATTGAGCAATACCCGCAACCCCAGCGGCATCGTCTCGTACGGCAGACGGTCGAGCATGTTGCGCGCGGTCAGACCCAATTCGGTATCCCCGGTCAGTTCCAGTCGTCGCTGGAAGAACAGCGTGTCGGCATCCTCCAGCCGCCCGGCCAGCAGCAGCAGGTCCGTGAGGCGCCCTCGAACACTCGCCTCCGGTTCGTCCTCGCTCACCTGCAGGCGATTGCCACGCAGTTCCAGCACCCACTGCAGATTCAGGTCGCTGACTTCGATCCCCAGGCGGCGGCCCTGCATGAATTCGATGTCACCCGCCGCCAGCGGCGCTTTCAGAACATGCGCCAGCGCCAACTCGAATGCGTGCTGTTGCCAGGACCTCGGGCACAGGCGCAACAACGGCGCCATGCGGTGTGGTGGAGGCAGCAGGCGCAGCAGGCGCGTTGCAACGGAATCGAGAGGTGGACGGGGGATCATGGTATGCAGCATTGTCATCCGGATGCTTGGGGCTTTGCCTTGATCAAGGTCAATGCAACGGTCCTGCTGCCGACATGCATCGGCGATGGCCAGGTCGAGCACGCCCTGCGCGGTGTCCCATGGAAGATCGAGTCGCTCCGCCATCGCGTTGGCACGCGTGCGCATGCTCCGTTCCCGGGTCGCATCGCGTGTCGGCATCCCCGCATGTACCTTGACCGCTGCAATGACGCGCACGGCCTTGCGACGCGCGGCCAGCAGCACGAGCAACCCGTCATCGATGCGATCAATCATGCTGCGCGCCTGTGCCAGCGCCATCCGTTCGCGGATTCCGAAACTCATGCCGGGCATCGCTCAGGCGGCAGGGATCGAGCCGCGGTCCGGCCGGTCTTCGCAGCGCAGTACAGCAGCGGGTGCGCTCTCGGTTGCACGGACTGCGGAAAGGCCAACCCGTGCAAGGCACACGGCTCGCCCTGGGCCATGCTCTCGGCGAAGTTGTGGCACGTCATCATGCCGATATCACACCATGCGCTCCCCGGGAGCGCGCTGATCTGGGTCAATCGTTGAACACGTTGCTCGCCATGTCCCGAAGCCGATCGCCATCGACGAACTGGACCTCGCGCCCCACGATGCGCAGGATGCCCTGCTCGCGAAACCGGCCGAGCACGCGACTGACGGTCTCCGAGGCCAGTCGCAGGTAATTGGCGATGTCGCCGCGAGACATGCTCAGGCGGAAATGGGTGCCGGAAAAACCCCGTGCCTGGTAGCGGGCGCTGAGGTCAACGAGGAAGGCCGCCATGCGCTCGTCTGCGCTGTGGTCGCCGGTCAGCAGGGATGCCGCGCCCAGTTCCTTGCTCAGCATGCGAAACACATGCTGCTGCACGTCCGGCTCGCGTGACGCCAGCGCGGTCATGGCCGGATACGAAAAGCGGCAGAAATGAGAGGGCTCCAGGGCAATCGCATCGCAGGGATAATGCTCCGGGTAGATCGCATCCAGACCGACCACTTCGCCCGGAAGAAAGAACCCCAGGACCTGCTCGTTTCCGTCCCGATTGACAACCACCGTCTTGATGGTCCCGGCGCGCACGGCATAGATGGCGCGGAACGGGTCGCGGTTGCGAAACACGTATTCGCCGGTGCGATAAGGCCCGACGTGTTCGACCAGACAGTGCAGTTCGAGCAGTTCCGGCTTGCCGTAACCCGCCACCTGGCATACCCCGGAAAAGGCACAGGTATGGCAGAACGTCGATTCATCGCCCTCGCCTGCGCCGGGCCGGTGCAGATCATGCAGCTTGCCTGGAGGACCCTTCGGTTGCGAGGTTGCCATGCAGTGTGTGGCGCCGTCTTGCGCATTCGATTCGCGACGCGAACTGTCCTTGTCCGCCAACGGATCCGGGATGTTCGGCAACACGCTCATATCGCCTTTGAGAATCCGTGCCCGCTGCTGTCCTGCTGCAGGTAGGCATCGAAACACATGGCCACATGCCGGATCAGCAGGCGCCCACGCGGCGTGATCTGAAGCTGGTTCGCGTCGACCTCGACCAATCCGTCATCGGCCAACGGTGCCAGCCGTTTCATGTCATGCACGAAGTAACGATCGAAATCGAGCCGGTGTCGATGACCGAAGGCCTTCTTGTCGAGTCGGCCATGGCACATCAGTTCGCCAATGAGTTCACGCCGGATCAGGTCGTCCGCACCCAGATGTATGCCCCGTATCACGGGAATCCGACCGGCATCCAGCGCTGCGTAATACGCCTTCAGTTCACGCGCATTCTGGCTGTAGGTTTCGCCAATACGGCCGATGGCGCTTACGCCAAGACCGATGATGTCGCAATCGCCATAGGTGGAATAGCCCTGGAAATTGCGCTGCAGGGTTCCGGCTTCCTGCGCACGCGCCAGGTCGTCATCGGCACGCGCGAAATGATCCATGCCGATGTAGACATAGCCCGCCTCGGTCAAACGTTCCAGGGTACGCCCGAACAGGGCCAGCTTGGTCGTCGCGTCAGGCAAGACCGAGTCCTGGATCTGGCGTTGCGCCTTGAACAGTTGCGGCATGTGCGCATAGCTGTAGGCCGCAATGCGATCCGGAGCCAGCTCGATCACTTGATCCAGTGTGCGCGTGAAGCGCTCCACGTCCTGGTGCGGCAAGCCATAGATCAGGTCCACGCTGATCGAGCCGAAACCACTCTCGCGGCCGGCGCGCATGATGTCCTCGACCTGCGCCACGCTCTGGACGCGGTTGACCGCTTCCTGGACTTGGGGATCGAAATCCTGGATACCGATCGACATGCGATTGAGGCCCAGCGATCCAAGATCCTTCACGTATTCCGGTGAGGCGTAGCGCGGGTCGATCTCGATGCCGAACTCGCGTCGCGGACTGCGACTGAGTGTGAAATGGTTCTCCAGCACGCCGAGCAGTCGACGCATCCGCCCACGATCAAGGAAGTTCGGCGTGCCGCCACCGAAATGCAGCTGCACCACCTCGCGATCCGGGTCGAACAGCGGCGCGATCAATTCGGCTTCGCGCTGAAGGGCATCCAGGTAGATGTCGGCTTTACCAAGATCATGCGTGATGATCCGCGTGCAACCGCAGTAGAAACAGGGGCTGAAGCAGAACGGAAGGTGCACGTACAGCGAAAGCTCGCGCGGGATCGGCTCCTCGTTGGATGCCCGGGCCGCATCGCGCAACTGCCGCTCACCGAAACCGTCATGAAACTGCGGCGCAGTCGGGTAGCTGGTGTAGCGTGGACCCTGGGTGTCGTACCGGGCGATCAACTCCGGATCGAATTGTGCGATCGAACGTTCTGTGTGCATGGCACAATTCTGCGCATGCAAGGCATGCCTCGCCTTGACCGAGATCAAACACGGGCGCGAACGATCCCGTGCAAGCGCTGCCCTGCGGCGCCTGCCGGATCGCCGCCTCAGCCCTTGCCCGAGGCGACGACCTGGTCGATGGCGCCGAAGATGCTCTTGCCGTGCGCGTCGGTGATCTCGATGCGTACGCGGTCGCCATGCTTCAGGAATGGCGTTTTCGGCGCGCCGTCGCGAAGCTTTTCCACCGTACGCTGCTCGGCCAGGCAGGATGCGCCCCTGGACGTGTCCTGGTTGGCGATGGTGCCCGATCCGACGATCGCACCGGCACCCAACGGCCGGGTCCTGGCCGCGTGCGCAACCAGTTGCGCGAAGTTGAACTGCATGTCGACGCCGCATTCGGCCTCGCCGAACCACTGGCCGTTGATCCACGTGCGCATGGGCAGATGCAGCGTGCTGTCCTGCCAGGCCTGGCCCAGCTCGTCAGGGGTGACAAACACTGGCGACAGCGCCGAGCGCGGCTTGGACTGCAGGAATCCGAAGCCTTTGGCCAGCTCGCCCGGGATCAGGCCGCGCAGGGAGACGTCGTTGACCAGGCCGATGAGCTGGATGTGTTCGGCCGCCTGTTGCGGCGTGACCGCCATGGGCACGTCGTCGACCACTACCACCACCTCGGCCTCCAGGTCGATACCGTAGTCCTCGCTTGATACCACCACGTCGTCGCGAGGCCCCAGGAAACCGGCGCTGGTGGCCTGGTACATCAGCGGGTCGGTATAGAAACTCTCGGGCACCTCGGCGCCCCGTGCCTTGCGCACGCGCTCGACATGCGGCAGGTAGGCGCTGCCATCGAGAAATTCGAAGGCACGCGGCATTGGCGCCGCCAGCGCGGCCATGTCCACGTCGAAAGCACCGTCGGCATTGCCGGCATTGAGGTCGTCGTACAGCGCGTTCAAGCGCGGGGCGGTATTGGACCAGTCTTCCAGCGCAACCTGCAGTGTGGCGGCGATGCCGTCGGCCTTGACGGCGCGCGCCAGATCACGGCTGACGACGACCAGCGTGCCGTCGCGGCCACCGGCTTTCAGGGATCCGAGTTTCATGGGCAATCCTTGGAGCGTGTGTGAATCAATGGAGGGGACCTTGAGGCGCCCTCAGGGTGCCTTGAAGTGCTTTTCCAGGCCTTGCCAGCATTCATGGTAGTCCGCCTGAAGTTGGCGCGATGTCATGGCCTGGCTGGTCGGGTGGATCACCGCGCGGGTCTCGAACATGAAGGCCATGGTATCGACGATATGCTGGGGTCGGGTCGTGTCGATGGCCGAGGCCTTTTCGAAACTCGCCGCGTCCGGACCGTGTCCACTCATGCAGTTGTGCAGCGAGGCGCCACCCGGCACGAAGCCACTCCCGTGCCGAGCCTCCTTGGCGTCGTACTCGCCATGCACCAGCCCCATGAACTCGCTGGCCACGTTGCGGTGGTACCAGGGCGGGCGGAAGGTGTCTTCGGCCACCAGCCAGCGCGGCGGGAAGATCGCAAAGTCGAGGTTGGCCGTGCCCGCCGTGTCACTGGGCGAGGTCAACACCGTGAAGATCGACGGGTCCGGATGGTCGTAACTGATCGAACCGATGGTGTTGAAGCGGCGCAGGTCGTAGCGATACGGGGCGTAATTGCCATGCCATGCCACCACGTCCAGCGGGCTGTGGCTGATCCGGGCACTCCACAGGTGACCCTGGAACTTGGCCACCAGTTCAAAGTCGCCCTCGCGATCCTCGTAGGCCGCGACCGGAGACTGGAAATCACGCGCGTTGGCCAGGCTGTTGGCACCGATCGGACCCAGCTCGGGCAGACGCAGCAACGCGCCGAAGTTTTCGCACACATACCCTTGCGCCGAACCGTCGGGCAATGAGACCTGGAAACGCACGCCGCGCGGAATCACCGCGACCTGCTGCGGTTCGATCTCCAGCACGCCCAGTTCCGTGGCGATGCGCAATCGCCCCGCCCGGGGGACCAGCAGCAGCTCGCCATCGGCATCGTAGAAAAAGCGGCCATCCATGTCGCGATTGGCCGCATACAGATGGATACCGATGCCCTGCTGCGCAGCGGGACCGCCATTGCCGGCCATGCTGTACAGGCCTTCGATGAAATCGGTCGGTGCCTCGGGCAACGGATAGGGATTCCAGCGCAACTGGTTGGGCGTGGCCGGCTGCTCGTCGAAGCGGTTGTGAAACGCCGCGTGCTCGATGCGCTGGAATGGCTGGTGCACCGCCGCGGGAAGAATGCGGTAGAGCCAGCTGCGCCGATTGTCCGCACGCGGCGCGGTGAATGCGGTACCGGACAACTGCTCGGCGTACAGGCCATGCGCCACCCGCTGGGGCGAATTGCGGCCTAGCGGCAGCGCTCCCGGCACGGCTTCGGTGGCAAATTCGTTGCCGAAACCGGACTGGTATTGCATGGTGGCCATAGGGTTCACTCGTTGGGTGCTGTCGCCTTTGGAAGCCATTGACTTGAATGGTTTACAGCACGCCGCGCTTGATCTGGTCGCGTTCGATGGATTCGAACAGTGCCTGGAAATTGCCCTCGCCGAAGCCCTCGTTGCCCTTGCGCTGGATGATCTCGAAGAAGATCGGACCGATGCAGTTCTGGGTGAAGATCTGCAGCAGCAGGCGCTTCTTGGTTTCCATGTCGGCGTCGATCAGGATCTTGTTTCTGGCCAGGCGCGCGAGATCCTCGCCGTGGCGCGGGATACGCTGGTCGATCAGCTCGAAATACGTGTCGGGCGTGTCCAGGAACTCGACGCCGGCCGCGCGCATCTTTTCCACCGTGGCATAGATATCGTCGGTGAAACAGGCGATGTGCTGGATGCCTTCGCCGTGGTAGGCGTCCAGATACTCGTTGATCTGCGACTTGGGATTGTCCGACTCGTTCAGCGGGATGCGCACGATGCCGTCCGGAGCGGTCATGGCCTTGGACACCAAGCCGGTCTTGCTGCCCTTGATGTCGAAGTACTTGATCTCGCGGAAATTGAACAGATCCTCGTAATACGACGACCACTTGCCCATGTTGCCGAAATACAGGTTGTGGGTCAGATGGTCGATGAAGGTCAGGCCGAAGCCCTGCGGATGCATGTCGACACCCTCGATTGGCGTGTAGTCTGCGTCGTAGATGCTGCCCTTTTCGCCATAGCAGTCCACCAGGTACAGCATGCAGTCGCCGATGCCCTTGATCACCGGCGCGTCTACCGCGCGGCTATCGGCCTTGTGCTCGATGGTCTCGCCGCCGTTGGCAAGCACCGCGCGCAAGACATCTTCAGCCGGCTTTTCGAAGCGAATCGCGAAGCCGCAGGCACAGGGCCCGTGCTTGGCGGCGAAGTCCGCGGCAAAGGCATCCGGGTCTTCGTTGACCAGCAGGTTCACGCCGTTCTGGCGGTATACCGTGATCGGGCGGTGGTTGTGCTTGAGCACCGCCGTGAAGCCCATGCGCTTGAACAGATCATGCAATTCGCTGGCACGCCCTTGTGGCGCGGCGAACTCGACAAACTCGAACCCGTCGATGCCCATGGGGTTCTCGAATGTGGTGACCTGCATGCCTGGGTCGAGCTGTGCATTCATGGCGGCGGCTCCTGATATCCGGGGGTTGCGTGGGGCCGCTTGTCTGCCGGAACACCCGGGAGAACTTGCGCGGCGCAGACCAAGGTTATAGTTTCATCTGTAACTATTTGCAAGGGGCAGACTCGCATGCGCAACCACAAGCCGTTGAAACTTGAACGGTTTTTGCCCTACCGACTTTCAATCCTGTCCAATATTGTCAGCCAGGCCATCGCCCTCGAGTACCAGCAACGCTTCAGTCTTTCGATGACCGAATGGCGGGTGATGGCGGTGCTGGGGCGCTTCTCGGCGCTGTCGGCACGCGAAGTGGCCGAGCACACGGCCATGGACAAAGTCGCCGTCAGCCGCGCCCTGTCGCGGCTGGTCGATGCCGGTCGCGTGGACCGCCACCGCCACAATGGCGACCGCCGCCGCTCGGTACTGCGGCTGAGCGAGGACGGCTGGCGTGTGCATGATGCGGTCGCTCCCATGGCCCGCGCCCATGAAGAACGCCTGCTGGCACAACTGGACAAGTCCGAAATCGATACCCTGGCCCGGATCCTGGACAAGCTCGCGCCAGTCCAGGTCCGCGCTGATCCAGATCCAGGGTGATGGATGGCTTGCGCCAAACAACTCCTGTCATGGCCAGGATGAAGTTTCGAACACTCTGCACCAAGGCCACGTAAGTACGATCAGCCCAGCTGCGCGCGCATTTCCAGAAGCTCCGGGAAGAACGTCAGGTCCAGTGCCTGCTTGAGGAAAGCGACCCCCGAGGATCCTCCGGTTCCGGCACGCTGACCGATGATGCGCTGGACCGTCTTCATGTGTCGGAAGCGCCACAGCTGGAAGTTCTCCTCGATATCCACCAGGGTTTCGCACAGGTGGTACTCGGGCCAGAAGTCCTGCGGCGTGCGGTAGATGCGCTCGAACACCGGCACAAGTCCGGGATCACGCTCGCGTTCGCCACTCCAGTCGCGCTCCAGGCTGGCTTGCGGAACCGCATGCCCCTTGCGTGCCAGCCAACGCAGCGCCTCGTCGTACAGTCCGGGCGCCTCGAGCACCGCACGCAGGCTTGACTGGCCTTTGGGATCGTGTGCGAACACTTCGAGCATGTCCGCATGCTTGTTGCCAAGCAGGAATTCCAGGGTGCGGTACTGCAGCGACTGGAATCCCGAAGCCGGACCCAGCTGATCACGGAACTTCAGATACTCGTATGGCGTCATGGTCTCGAGCACGCCCCACTGCGCATACAGCTGGTGCTGCACCTGCTTGAACCGCGCCAGCACCTTGAGGACCTCGCCGATACGGTCCTCGCGCAGGAAGCGAAGAGCCGCGCCGAGTTCGTGAACCGCCAGTTTCATCCACAACTCCGCGACCTGGTGCTGGACGATGAACAGCATCTCGTCGTGGTAGGCCGGTTGCGATACCGGTTGCTGCGCCGAAAGCAGGGTATCCAGATGCAGGTAACCGGCATAGCTGAGACGGTTTTCCAGGTCGCGCTCGATCCCTGCTTCGAGTTCGCGTCTGTTGTGCTCGGACATGGCGTTCGAATTCCGTGCGTGACGAGGAAGTGCAGCAGCGTATCAGCATGCGCGGCGCACCGCGCCGCATATCAAGACCACTTTCGACACATGCATCCAATATCCTGGATTTATTACACTTCTTTCGATATTTGCATCAGACCACTGCTATTTTATGCTGCATCGTACCTTGCGCCGCAGCATCCGGCTTGTTATCAAGGGCGGCCAGCCGAGGGAAGATTCCTGCGCCGGCCCCACTGGATGGGCCGCCTGCTTCCCGTAACATCCCGCCACGCCCTGGGCGTGGGATAATTGCTTTTTCGCGCAACAAACCACAGGGCCGCGCCACGACGCATGGGCGTCACGCGTACGCGCTTGCCGGTGCTTCACCGTGCTGCGCGCCGTATCGGCACGGCCCCGACCGTTTCCATTCCACGGGAGGATCTCGTGTCCATCGCCGCCAAGTTTGAAATCAACTATCTGCAGTACCTCGATCCCGCCGGCCAGCTGGTCGGCAAGGAAAAGGATCTGCCCGCTTTCGCGAAAGACCTGGACCACATGGTCAAGCTGTACAAGCTGATGGTGTCCACGCGCGTGTTCGACACCAAGTCGATCGCGCTGCAGCGCACCGGCAAGCTGGGCACCTACGCTTCCTGCCTGGGACACGAGGCCGCGCATGTGGGCATCGGCAGCGCCATGAAGGACGAGGACGTGTTCGCACCCAGTTATCGCGAATACGGCGCCCAGCTGTATCGCGGCGTGCAGCCCCGCGAGGTCTACACCTACTGGGGTGGCGACGAGCGCGGCAGCGACTACCAGAATGAGCCGGCCCGCCACGACTTCGCATGGTCGGTACCGATCGCCACGCAGTGCCTGCATGCCGCAGGCAGTGCGCTGGCCTTCAAGATCCGCGGCGAGAAGCGCGTGGCCGTATGCACCGTCGGCGACGGCGGGTCCTCCAAGGGCGACTTCTACGGCGCCATCAACATCGCCGGTGCGCAAAAGCTGCCGCTGGTGGCCGTGATCGTCAACAATCAGTGGGCGATCTCGGTGCCGCGCAGCATCCAGACCGGCGCCGAAACGCTGGCGCAGAAGGCGCTGGCTGCCGGCCTGCCGACCATCCAGGTGGACGGCAACGACATCATCGCCGTGCGCAAGGCCATGGAAGACGCGCTGGACCGCGCCCGCACCGGCGAGGGCGCCAGCGTCATCGAGGCAGTCACCTACCGGCTCGGCGACCACACCACGGCCGACGACGCGCGCCGCTATCGCGAAAAAGAAGAAGTCGAGGACGCGCGCGCCAAGGAACCCCTCAAGCGCCTGCGCACATGGCTGGAATCGAAAAAAGCCTGGGACCAGAAGAAGGAAGACGCCTGGCTCACTGAGTGCGACGAGTGGATGGACAACGAGGTCAATGCCTATCTGGAGACCAAGACCCAGCCCGTCACGGCGATCTTCGACTACACCTTTGCCGAACTGCCGGAAGACCTCGCGCGCCAACGCGCCGAGGTCGTGGCGCTGGATTCCAAGGAGCACTGACCGATGGCACAGATCACACTCATTGAAGCCGTCACCCAGGCACTGGCCTACGAGATGGCCCATGACGATTCCGTCGTGGTGCTGGGCGAGGACGTGGGCGTCAACGGCGGCGTATTCCGCGCCACCCAGGGCCTGCAGGAAAAGTTCGGCCCGCTACGCGTGCTCGACACGCCGCTGGACGAAGCAACCATCGCCGGCACCACCGTGGGCCTGGCCGCGCAGGGCATGAAAGCCATCGCGGAGGCCCAGTTCGAGGGCTTCATCTATCCGATGATGGAGCAGATCAACTGCCACGCCGCGCGCATGCGCAACCGCACCCGCGGGCGCCTGAGCGTGCCGGCGGTGTTTCGCGCACCGTGGGGCGGCGGTATCCGCGCGCCCGAGCATCATTCGGAGGCCAACGAGCACCTGTTCACCAACGTGCCGGGCTTGCGCGTGGTCCTGCCGTCTTCGCCGGCGCGCGCCTACGGCCTGCTGCTGGCCGCGATCCGCGATCCGGATCCGGTGGTGTTCCTCGAACCCAAGCGCATCTACCGCCAGTACAAGGAAGAGGTCCCCGACGACGGCGAAGCGCTGCCGCTGGACGTGTGCTACGTGCTGCGTGACGGCACCGACGTGACCCTGGTGACCTGGGGCGCGCAGGTCAAGGAATGCCTGGAAGCTGCCGACGAGCTGGCCGAGGACGGCATCAGCGCCGAGGTCATCGACGTGGCCACTTTGACACCGCTGGACTTCGACACCATCGCCGAATCGGTGGCCAAGACCGGCCGCTGCGTGATCGTGCACGAGGCCCCCAAGACCGCCGGCTTCGGCGCCGAGATCGCCGCGCGCCTGGCCGAGGAGTGCCTGTTCGACCTGCTGGCTCCGGTGCATCGCGTGACCGGTTACGACACGCACATCCCGCTGTTCCGCCTGGAAATGAAATACCTGCCCAGCGTGGAGCGCATCGTCGAGGCCGCGAACAAGACCCTCGCGGTAAGCTGACACTTTGACCCTCCCCCTGCGAGCACGGGGAGGTCGGGAAGGAGGCGTCGTTTCGGCGCATGACCGAATCGCACACCATCCCAACCCTCCCCTGCCCGCAGGGGAGGGCGCCATCTCCAAACATACCCAGGAAATGACCATGGCCGACATCAAGACGTTCAACCTGCCCGACCTCGGCGAAGGCCTGCCGGACGCCACCATCGTCGAATGGCACGTCAAGGAAGGCGACGAGATCAAGCTCGACGCCGCGCTGGCGTCGATGGAAACCGCCAAGGCGGTGGTCGATGTGCCTTCACCGTACACCGGCAAGGTGGTCAAGCTGCACGGCGCCGAGGGCGACGTGATCGAAACCGGATCGCCGCTGTGCGACTTCGAGCCCGACCCGAACGCCAAGCAGCGCGCCGAGTCGCAGGAGACCGGCCACAGCCACGGGCCGAAGAAGAAGAAGGCCGCTTCACCCGCACCGGCACCCGAACCGGCGCCCGCCGCCGAAACCAGCGAGCGTGAGGACGAGGGCACCGTGGTCGGCGCCATGGCCAGCGGCAACCAGGTTCACGTGGAGCAGGTCAGCAGCGCCGGCGGCGTCAAGGCCGTGCCGGCCGTGCGCGCCATGGCCAGAAAGCTCAAGGTCGACCTGGCCCGCGTCAAGCCGAGCGGCGAAGGCGGCGTGATCACGATCAAGGACGTCAAGCAGGCCGCAGCCGACGGCTCCGCGGCGCAAGGCAGCGCCCCCGCTCCCGCACCGGCAGCTCCAGCGCCGGCACCGGCGGGTACGGGCCAGCGCACCAGCGTGTCGCAGGCCGGCAAGCCCGTGCGCACATCCCCGCCCTCGGTCAAGGCCAGCGGCCAGCCCGAGCAACTCAAGGGCGTACGCCGCAACATGGCGCGGGTGATGGCCGATGCCCACGCCAGCGTGGTGCAGACCTCGATTGTCGATGACGCCGACCTGCACGCATGGATCGGAAAGCAGGACATCACCGCGCGCCTGATCCGTGCCATCGTTGCCGCCTGCAAGCAGGTGCCGGCGCTGAACGCCTGGTTCGACGGCGAGAACCTGAGCCGCACCATGCACCCGCAGGTGGACATCGGCATCGCCGTGGACACCGACGACGGGCTGTTTGTGCCGGCCCTGCGCAATGCCGACATGCTCGACGCCAACGGCATTCGCACCGGCATCAACCGTCTGCGCAGCCAGGTGATGGACCGCTCGATCCCGTCCTCGGAACTGGCCGGCTACACCATCAGCCTGTCCAACTTCGGCATGTTCGCCGGCCGCTATGCGACTCCGGTCGTGGTGCCCCCGTGCGTGGCCATCATCGGCGCCGGCAAGCTCAGCCACGACGTGGTCGCGGTGATGGGCGGCATCGAGGTGCACCGCCGCATGCCGATCAGCCTGACCTTTGATCACCGCGCTGCAACCGGTGGAGAAGCGGCCCGCTTCCTCAAGGCGCTGCTGGACGACCTGGCGCTGCCACAGTAGCTGCCCCGCGCACCACGCCACGGGAAACGAAAAGGAGAGGCCGGGCCTCTCCTTTTTTATGCATTATCCATCACCGCCTTGCAAAGACTTCACCATGACTTTCAGTACTTGCTGATGCTCATGCGCCAGATATCCTCACTCTGTTGTTTTCAGCGCTCGTAAACAGTCCACAGGAGATGGTGCGATGAGGATTCGTCTGCAGGAATGGATGTTCGGCCTGTGCGTGATGGCTGGACTTGGATGGACCATGACGGCTTTGGCCGCATCACCCACCGTACCTCCAGCAACTTCTGGACCGATCAAGGCGCTGATCCGCTACCCGACCATGCACGGCGACACCGTGGTGTTTGAAGCCGGTGGCAACCTCTGGAAAACCTCCTTGAGTGGCGGTACGGCCACCCGACTGACCTCGGACAGCGGGTTTGACATGGCACCGCATTTTTCACCGAACGGCCGCTGGATTGCCTTCACCGGCTGGTACCAGGGCAATACCGATGTCTATCTGATCCCGTCCGCGGGTGGTCCGGTCAAACGCCTTACGTATCATTCGATCAACGCCAAGATCGGCAAGGACAAGCTGCGCCCGATGCAGGACAACACGGTGGTGGGATGGACGCCGGACAGCAAAAAGGTCGTTTTCCTTTCGCGCCGCGACAGCTTCAACCCGCAGGTGATGCATGCTTACACCGTTGCGGTCGGTGGCGGCCTGCCCAAACAGTTGCCGTTACCCTGGACCGGTCCGTTGTCGTTCAATGCCAACGGACATGAGGTGGCCTACAACAAGCTCAGCCGGGTCTACCGCCCGTTTCACCGCAAGCACTATTTCGGTGGCCAGGCGCAGGACATATGGACCTACGATTTCAATACAGGAAAGTCGCGCCAGATCACCCACTGGAAAGGCGCCGACGTGTGGCCGATGTGGCATGGCGACAGCATCTATTTCACTTCGGACCGCGGCTCTCACGGCGTTCAGAATCTGTGGGTGTATTCGTTCAGCAAAGACCATTTCACTCAGCTGACCCATTTCGACACCTATGACATCGACTCACCGACGCTGGGCCGCGATGGCATTGCCCTGTCCGACGGTGGTGATCTGTACGTCTACCGCTTTGCCGACAAGAAGCTGCAAAAGATCGATGTACGCGTCCCGACTGATGGCGTGGATTCACAGCCGTATTGGGTCGACGCCGGCAAACATGTTTCCAGCGCGGCGGTCTCACCCAACGGCAAGCTGGCCGTGTTTTCCGCACACGGCGCCCTGTTCACGGTGCCCGCAAAATATGGCAGCACCGAAACCCTGACGCACGACCCCGCCGCCGACGAACGGGATCCGGCATGGTCCCCCGACGGCACGCAGATCGCCTACATCCTCGCCAAGGGCCGCAGCGATGAAATCGCGTTGCGCAGCGCAACGGGTGGGCCGCCGAAGCTGCTGACCCACCATTCAAGCATCAGCTATCAGGGGCCGCTGACGTGGAGTCCGGATGGCAAGTGGATCACCTACGTCGACTCCAACGAGCACCTGTGGCTGCAGAACGTCAAGACCGCAAAGCGCTTCAAGGTGGCCACCGACCCAAGCAGTCGGTTCGGCTTCAGGGATATCGCCTGGTCGCCGGGCAGCGACTGGCTCGCCTTCTCGCGGGCACTGCCCGACCACAAGAGTGGCTTGTTCCTCTACCACGTGACCGATCATAGCCTGCACGGGATCAGCAGCGGCCGTTTCGACGACTTCTCACCGGCCTTTTCGAGCAATGGCAAGTACCTGTTCTTTGCCTCGAACCGGCTGGTCAATCCGGCCATGTCCGGATTCGATGAAACCATGGCCAGCCTCGACAGCAGCGGCTTGTATGCCGCCACCCTGAACGCGGACACCGCATCACCGCTGGCGCCACGCGAGCCCAAGGCCGTGGACGATCACCACGACAAGCACAAGTCGGGCAAAGACGACAAAACCTCGACTGCTCACACCGGCCCGCTGCACATCGACCTCAAGGGTTTGATGTCGCGCGCCGTCCAGTTGCCGGTGCCTGCGGCCAATATCGGCGACGTGGTCGCCAGCCACGGCGTGGTGTTCTACAACACCCGCCCCAACCCGGTGCTCGGCGGACAGCTGACTGGCGAGAAACCCCAGTTGCGTGCCTACAACCTCGCCAAACGCAAGGATCTGACCCTGGACAATGGCGGAAGCGACCTGATGCTGTCGGCCGATGGCTCGACCCTGCTCTTTCAGTCCAATGGTCATTGGGTTTTGCGTCCGGGCAAGTTCGACAAGAAGGCCAAGGACAAGAAGCTGGACCTGGCCCATGTGCGTCGCTGGGTTGAGCCGCGCGCCGAATGGAACACGAGCTTCGAGGAAGCATGGCGCAATGTGCGCGATCACTTCCTCAACCCCGAGCTGATCAAGTCCCGGTGGGCCGCCATCGGCGCGCGTTATCGTCGTCTGCTGCCGCTGGCAACCAGCAACAACGACGTCACCTGGTTGATTGCCAACATGATGGCAACACCGGGTGAGAGCCACATGTACATCGGTGGCGGAAGCTCCAGCGGATCATGGAAGAGTCCGGCATCGACGACCGCCGACCTGGGCGCCGATTTCGCCCTTGACCCGGCTTCCGGGCGCTACAAGCTCTCGCGCATCTACCATGGCGACAACACCATCCCGAACTATCGCGCACCTCTCGCCCAGCCCGGCCTCAAGGTGGCGGTGGGCGACTATGTGCTGGCCATCAACGGTCAGTCACTGAAATCGCCGACCAATCCATACGCCCTGCTCAGCGGGACCTACGGGACCACGGTTCGCCTGCGCTTGTCGAAAGACGCTTCCGGCAAGCATGCCTGGACCATCCGCGTGAAACCCGTGGCCAGCGCCGCCAAACTGCACCTGCTGGCGTGGATCCGGCACAATCGCAAGGAGGTCAGCAAGCTCTCCGGCGGCAAGATCGGCTATGTCTATATGGAGGACATGGAAGCCACCGGCATGCACGAGTTCATCCGCCAGTACTACAGCCAGACCCACAAGCAGGCGATCATTTTTGATGATCGCTGGAACCTGGGCGGTTTTATCGACCCGTTCCTGTTTGATCGCATCGACCGTCAGCTCACCGGCATGTTCACCAACCGCTACCGCTGGGCCACGCCAACGCCAAATGCCTTTCACGGCTACATGGCGGCACTGATCAACCGCGGCTCGGCTTCCGATGGCGACATCTTCGCCTACATGTTCAAGGCCGATCACCTTGGTCCCACCATCGGCAGCCGCACCTGGGCCGGCGTGCGCGGCTATGACGGCCCGTTCGAACTGCTCGACGGCGACCATCAGACCATTTCCGACGACGGCATGTACGGTCTCAAATCGCAGTGGGTGGTGGAAAACATCGGCGTGTCGCCCGACATCACCGTCCACGACGAACCCGGTCAACTCAACCACGGTATGGATGCCCAGCTTCATACCGCCGTGGACAACCTGATGAAAAAGATTCATGACGCACCGCGGAACCTGCCGCCACCGCCGCCCTGGACCCCGGCCTTCCCACCGCAGCCGGCCTACCCCAAATGTACCGACCACAGCAACAACAGCACCTGTGGTTGAGCCCGTCACGATCGCAGGTGCAATGATCACCTGACGTACAAACCGTTGACGACAAGGAGGGGCCTTTGGCCCCTCCTTTTTTTGGTCTTGCCACGTCGCACCGTCGGGCGTCTTGCCCAGGGCACGTGACTTCCTCCACTTGAAGAGGCTCGCTGCAGATTCGAAAATCGAAAATCTGTGTGCCTGTTTCAGACCATGGAATTCCGGAGGAGAGGGGACGATGAAGAAGCGGCTGAAGATGTGGTTGGGATGCCTGTGCATGGTGGCGTGTCTGGGGTGGACCGTCATGGCGACGGCCGCGCCCCCTGCCGTCACCAGCGGTCCGCAGGACGTGCTGATCCGCTATCCGACCATGCACGGCAACAGCGTGGTCTTCGAGGCCGCCGGCAACCTGTGGCGCACCACCCTTGAGGGCGGGACCGCCACGCAGCTGACCGCCGACAGCGGCTTCGACATGGCGCCGCATTACTCACCCGACGGCAAATGGGTGGCCTTCACCGGCTGGTACCAGGGCAATACCGACGTCTACGTGATTCCCGCCACGGGAGGACCGGTCCGGCGCCTGACGTACCACTCGATCAACCGCAAGGCCGGCAAGGACAAGTTGCGCACCAGCCAGGACAATATCGTCCTGGGCTGGACGCCGGACAGCAAGCAAGTCGTGTTCCTTTCCCGTCGCACCAGCTTCAATCCCCAGGTGATGCATGCCTTCACCGTGCCCCTGGGCGGAGGCCTGCCCACGCAACTGCCGCTGCCCTGGACCGGACCGCTCTCATTCAACGCCAGCGGCACCGCGGTGGCCTACAACAAACTCGCGCGCGTGTACCGGCCATTTCATCGCAAGCACTATTACGGCGGCCAGGCGCAGGACATCTGGACCTACGATTTCAAGACGGAAAAGAGCCGCCAGATCACGCACTGGAAGGGCGCCGACGTCTGGCCGATGTGGCACGAGGACACGATCTACTTCACCTCCGACCGTGGCGACCACGGCGTGCAGAACCTGTGGTCGTATTCGCTGGACGCGAACCGGTTCACCCAGCTGACCCATTTCGACACCTATGACTTGGACTCACCAACGCTGGGCGATGACGGCATCGCGCTTTCCGACGGGGGCGACCTGTACGTGTATTCCTTCAAGGACAGCCAGCTGCACAGGATCCACGTGCGCGTGCCCCTGGACGGCACCAGTATGCAGCCCCATTGGGCCGATGCCGGCAAGATGATCAACGGCGCCGGCGTCGCGCCCAACGGCAAGCTGGCGGTGTTCTCGGGGCGCGGTGCCCTGTTCACGGTGCCCGCCACGCATGGCAGCACCCAGACCCTGACCCGTGATGCCTCGGCCGACGAGCGCGATCCCGTCTGGTCCCCCGACGGCAAGCAGATCGCCTACATCCTGGCCAGCGGCCGCAGCCAGGAAATTGCCCTGCGCAGCGCCACGGGCGGACCGCCGCGCCTGCTGACCCACGACTCGACCGTCAGCTACCAGGGCCCGCTGACCTGGAGCCCCGACGGCCACTGGATCACCTACGTCACCGCCACCCGGCAACTTTGGCTGCAGAACGTGAAGACCGGCAAGCGCTACCAGGTGGCGACCGACGCCAGCACCCGCTATGCCTTCCAGGATGTCGCGTGGTCTCCGGGCAGCGACTGGATGGCCTTTTCGCGCGCGCTCGACAACCACAAGGACGGCCTGTTCCTCTACCACCTGACCGACCACAGCCTGCACGGCATCAGCAGCGGGCAGTTCGACGATAGCCAACCTGCGTTTTCGTCGGACGGCAAATACCTGTTCTTCGCCTCCGATCGCCTGGTCAACCTGACCGGCAGCATGGGCGATCCCAGCAGCACCGCCAACCTCGACAGCAGCGGTCTGTACGCCACGACCCTGTCGAACAACACGTCCTCCCCGCTGGCCCCGCGCCAGCCCAAGGCCACCGGCACGACCGGGGACAAGCACAACAAGGACGCCGGCAAGAACAAGGAAAAGGCCATTGGCCCGCTGCACATCGACCTGGCCGGCCTGATGTCGCGCGCCGTGCAGTTGCCGGTGCCGGCGAGCAACATCAGCGGCGTGACAGCGGCCAAAGGCGTGGTTTTCTACAGCACCCAGCCCAACTATGTCATCGGCGGCCACCTCACCGGCGAAAAGTCCGAGCTGCGCGCCTATGACCTGGACAAGCGCAAGGACCGCAAACTGGACGACGGTGGCCAGGGACTGATGCTGTCCGCGGACGGCTCGACCCTGCTGTACCGGTCCAAGGGCAAGTGGGTACTGCGGCCGGCCACCTTTGCAAAGAAGGCCAAGAAGCAGACCCTGGACACCACACACCTGCGCCGTTGGGTCCAGCCGCGGGCCGAATGGGCGACGATCTTCGGCGAAGCCTGGCGTGATGTGCGCGACTATTTCCTCAACCCGGACCTGATCAAGGCCCACTGGGCCGGCATGGGCCAGCGCTACGAAAAGCTGCTCCCGCGCGCCGCCAGCCGCAATGACGTGACCTGGGTGATCGCCAACATGATCGCGACCTTCGGCCAGAGCCACATGTACATTTCCGGCGGCGACCTCGGCTGGAAGAGCCCGTCCACGGAAACCGCCGACCTGGGCGCGAATTTCGCCCTTGACCCGGCCTCCGGGCGCTACCGCCTGGCACGCATCTTCCATGGCGACAACACCCTGCCCGGCTACCGCGCGCCGCTGGCGCAGCCGGGTCTGAAGGTGTCCACCGGCGACTACGTATTGGCGATCAACGGCCAGTCGTTGAAAGCGCCGATGAACCCCTATGCCCTTCTCAACGGCACCTACGGCACCACCGTCAGCCTGCGCCTGTCGCGTCACGCCTCGGGCCGCGATGCCTGGACCATCCAGGTCAAGCCGATCGCCAACGCCACCAAGCTGCACCTGCTGGCCTGGATCCGGCACAACCGCGCACGCGTGGACAAGCTCTCCGGCGGCAAGATCGGCTATGTCTACCTCAATGACTTCGAACCCACCGGCGCGCATGAATTCATCCGCCAGTACTACAGCCAGTTGGACAAGCAGGGCATCATCTTCGACGACCGCTGGAACCTTGGCGGGTCCGACGCACTGGAAATGACCATCTTCTCGCGCATCGCGCGCACGCCGGTCAACATGTTCACCTCACGCTATGGCCGGACCCATACCGCCCCCACGGCGTTCCATGGCTACAAGGCGGTGGTCTACAACCGCGGCTCGGCCTCCAACGGCGACCGCTTCCCCTACATGTTCAAGACCGCGCACCTGGGCCCGATCATCGGCGACCGAAGCTGGGCTGGCGTGCGCGGCACGGACGGATCGTTCCAGCTGATGGACGGCGGTCGCATGACCATTTCCGACACCGGCGTGTACAGCATGGACTCGAAATGGACCGTGGAAAACATCGGGGTGATCCCCGACGTGACCGCGCACAACGATCCGGGCCAGCTCCTGCATGGCCACGACAACCAGCTGGAAACCACCATCAATATCCTGATGAAGAAGATCAAGGCTTCGCCGCGCAAGCTGCCGCCGCCTCCGCCCTGGACCCCGGCCTTTCCACCGCAACCGGCCTACCCCAAGTGCACGGACCAGATGAACAGCAGCACCTGCGGCTGAAGTGTGCGGGCATGCCTTGACCCCAGCATTTCTGCTGGGGTCAAGGCATTCGGGACTCAGTCCTTCACAGTCGGTCCGGGCATGGCCCGGGCCGAGCGCAAGGGCCCCACGCTCTCCGTCACAGCAGCGGCGGACCCGCCACAACACGGCTCATGCGCAGCTGCACGGCGCTGGACGCAGCCGCTTGCCAACACCTTCTCCAGCGCCAGGAGCCTCGGGTTCATCCTTCGGTTGAAGGCGCGGATGGGGTCAGCGGCGCCAGATCAGGCTGCGCACCAGCAGCCCCAGCGCCAACACAGCCGAAAACCCACCGTAGGCATACAGCACCGGCGCCGTCAGCTGCCAGACATCGATATGACCGGGACGCGAATAGGCGGCGGCCGAGATGAAGGCATAGCGGGTCAGAAGCACAGCGGTCACCGCGGCCAGCACGATCGCTACCGTATCGACCAAGCGACGTCCATGGGTACGCGGCAGTGATTTGGGATAGCTCCAGTAGGCCCACGCCATGATCAGCAGCCAGGGACCCAGCAGGAACAGCGCGAGATAGTCGATCATGCATCGTTCTCCGCGGCCAGCTCCCGCAGGCTCTCGCGCAGTCGTGAGGTCGCCTCTTCATGACCGGCGACGGAGATCGGTGGCGACAGCGCCACGGCCTGACCTTGCTGACGCAGCTCCAGGACCCCGTCGGCGAGCACGATCTCAAGATCATCCACGCCGCCCAGCAAGGTCTGGATCGCCTGGCCGGACGCCTTGGGGTCGTCGAAACCTCTGGAAAGTGCGAGTTCCTCGCCATCGGCGGACAGCAAGCGAAAGCGGAAGCGACCATCACCATCGCGAAAGCTCACCAGACGCGGGCCCTTGTGGGCCTTTTTCTTGCGCTTGTCCTTATCGTTGGCGGGCAGCGGACGGACCGTGCCGTGCCCGAGGCCGACCGCCTCGCGCAACTCGGCAAGCAGTGGCGTGGCGATGAAGCGTGCGCGCTCGGCGCCCGCCATCAGGACCGCTTCCACTTCGTGCGGATGGGCCATCAGATGCTCGTACCGCTCACGCATCGGCGCCAGCTCGCGGTCGATGCGCTCGAACAGCCGTTGCTTGGCCTCGCCCCAACCCAGACCTTCATGCAGTGCGCTGCGGAAAGCCCCGGTCTCATCCGGATCGGCAAAGGCACGGAAGATGGTGAACAACGCGGTGCCCTCGGCATCCTTGGCCTCACCCGGCTCGCGCGAGTCGGTGACGATGCGCAGGATCGCCTTGCGCAAGGCTTTGGGGCCGCCCTCGAACAGCGGGATGGTGTTGTCGTAGCTCTTGGACATCTTGCGACCATCCAGACCCGGAAGCGTCGCCACCTGCTCCTCGATGGCGGCCTCAGGCAACACGAAGAACTCGCGACCGTACAGGTGGTTGAAACGCTGCGCGATGTCGCGCGCCATCTCGATGTGCTGCACCTGATCACGCCCCACCGGCACCTTGTGCGCGTTGAAAGCGAGGATGTCGGCAGCCATCAGCACCGGATACATGTACAAGCCCGCGGTAATCCCCGCATCCGGATCCTCGCCGGCCTCGCTGTTGGCGTCCACCGCTGCCTTGTAGGCATGCGCGCGGTTCAGCAGACCCTTGGCAGTGACGCAAGTCAGCAGCCAGGTGAGCTCGGGAATTTCGGGAATATCTGACTGGCGGTACAGGGTCACCCGCTCGGGATCAAGGCCCGCTGCCAACCACGCGGCGGCGATCGCCAGACGCGAATGCTGGACACGTGCGGGGTCGTCGCACTTGATCAGCGAGTGATAGTCGGCCATGAAGTAGAAGGCATCGACGCCATCGACGCGGCTGGCCGCCAGCGCGGGGCGGATCGCCCCGACATAGTTGCCCAGGTGAGGAATGCCGCTGGTGGTGATCCCGGTGAGAACTCGCATGGTCATCGTGCGCTGCGCAAGGGCTCCTGAGTGTACGGCAAGACATGCCTGGAGCCCATTGCCCGAGTCGCGCCGTCGTTTCCGTCAGCTGCGGATCAGGGTGGACTTGCCGAACAGGCTCTCGATCAGGTCCACGGCGACTTCGGCCGTGCGGTTGTGATCGTCGAAAGCGGGATTGAGCTCAACCACGTCCAGTGAGCCCATGCAGCCGCTGTCGGCGATCATCTCCATGCCCAGCTGCGCTTCACGGTAGTTGGGTCCGCCGGGAACAGTGGTGCCCACACCGGGGGCGATCGACGGGTCCAGGTAATCGACGTCGAAGCTCACGTGCAGGTGCGTGTCCTGATCGAGGCCAGCCAGTGCCGCCTGCATCGCCTGCTTCATGCCGAATTCATCGATGAAGCGCATATCGTAGACCTCCAGTCCGGCTTCGTGGACGAGCTTTTTCTCGCCATCGTCCACCGAGCGGATTCCGACCTGGCGCATGACCGAGGGGTCGATGGCCGGTTCGCTGCCACCCAATTCGACCAGCCGCTTGGGCCCGTGCCCGCACAGGCAGGCCACCGGCATGCCATGAATGTTGCCGGACGGAGTCAGTTCGCTGGTGTTGAAGTCGGTATGCGCATCCAGCCAGATCACGCGCAGCTTGCGGCCCTGCTCGCGGCAGTGCCGGGCCACAGCGGTGATCGAACCGATCGCCAGACAGTGATCGCCGCCCATCATGAGCGGCATGCGCCCGAGGCTCAGCTCGTCGTACACCGCGTCCATGGTCGCGCGGTTCCAGGCCACGACACCATCAAGGTGGCGGTAGCCGTCACTGGGCGGCAACCACGGGTTGGTCGGACCCGCCAGATTGCCACGATCGACCACATCCACGCCGCGCTCGCGCAGCACCTTGTCGATGTTGGCCACGCGCAAGGCATCGGGGCCCATCAGCGCGCCACGATGACCCGCACCAATGTCGGTGGGAACGCCGATGAGGGAAACCGGGGAAAACTTGGTCATATCTATACCTGCTGTCTTGAACGTCGTGTGGGATTCGGCGCGTGTCATCGCGGGGCGTTGGGGACCTCGTGCACGTCCGCAGCCGTCAAGGTGACCGGTGTCCTTGCGTCCGGTCAGGCGGGATGGGATGGCGGGCCGCCCACGGGCCGCGATGCCGGGCCGCACGGTAATGGACCATTGTAGCGCAATGTGTTCTCAACCCTGGCCCGCCGGGGTCATCCCGTATCACGGAGGCCCCGCGGTGACTCGGCATACGCCGCCGCGGCTGCCGCGGATCCGGACAGGCCCTGCTCGACCATGGATGCATGTACACGCAGCGCCAGAACGACCGCTTGGTACTGGCCGATATTGTAGGCGGCCATCGTCTTCATGCCGCGGTCCACAGCTTACAGGTCCACTGCACCGTGCAGCTGGTCGCGAAGGTTCTGGATGCTGTCGCTCATGACCTTTCGGTGTCGGTGTCGGTGGCCGAAGCGGCCGATGATGGCGGCTCGATCTCAAGGATCCGTGCAGCCGCGCGCGCGATCATGATCTCCTCGTCGGTGGCCATGACATACACGGCGACACGGCCCGAGGGCAGCGAGATCCGCGATGGGTCCCCTGCATTGCGCTGTGCATCCAGTTCGATGCCCAAGAAACCCAGCCCCTCACAGATGCGCTGCCGGATCGTTGGCGCGTGTTCACCGATGCCGCCCGCGAACACGAGTACATCCAGCCCGCCCAGCACGGCGGCAAAGGCGCCGATCCGCTTGCGGACCTCGTAGCAGAACATCGCCACCGCCTCGGCAGCATGCGCATCATCCGCCTCCCGCGCCAGCAGGTCGTGCATGTCGCCGCTGGTCCCGGACACGCCCAAAAGCCCGGATTCGTCGTTGACCAGCGCGTTGAAGCGTGCCGGACTCATCGACTCGGTCTGTGCCAGATACCGGTACAGGGAAGGATCGAGGTCGCCGGA
>NZ_JAQIBU010000339.1 GCF_027858935.1 Oleiagrimonas sp.
TCCCCATATGGCTCCAGCTGGAATGTCCACTTGATGGAAACGCGCATACAAAATCCCCAACTGGCAAGCCGGTTGACGCCTGTCACCCGGGCGGTTGAGCTGATCCGCCCCGGCATGACCGTGGGCATGAGCGGCTTCACCGGCGCCGGTTACCCCAAGGCCGTGCCGCTGGCGCTGGCCGAACGGATCGCTGCGGCGCACGCGCGCGGCGAGAAATTCGGAATCCGCGTACTGACCGGCGCTTCCACCGCGCCGGAGCTGGACGGCGTCCTGGCGCGCACGGGCGGGATCGACTTCCGTCTGCCGTATCAGTCCGACCCGGAACTGCGAGCGCGCATCAATCGCGGCGAGATCGAGTACATGGACATCCATCTGGGCCATGTCGCGCAGTACGCCTGGTTCGGCTTCTTCGGCAAGATCGACATGGCGGTGATCGAGGTGGCCGGCATCCTGCCCGACGGGCGGCTGATTCCGTCCACTTCGGTGGGCAACAACAAGACCTGGCTGGATCTGGCCGATCAGGTGATTGTCGAGGTCAACCACGACCAGCCGCAAGGGCTGGACGGCATGCACGACATCTACTACGGCACCGCGCTGCCGCCGAATCGCGTTCCGATCCCCCTGCTGGCACCGGGCGACCGCATCGGTGAGCCGTATCTGCGGGTGGACCCGGCCAAGGTGGTCGCGGTGGTGGAAACCCATGGTCGTGACCGCCTGGGCCGCTTCGCCGAGCCCGACGACAACTGTCAGCGGATCGCTGGCCATCTGGTGGAGTTCTTCCGCCACGAGATCGCCAAAGGACGCCTTGGCGAACACCTGCTGCCGTTGCAGTCGGGCGTGGGCAACATCGCCAATGCGGTATTGACCGGTCTGCGCGCCGGCGGATTCGAACAGCTCACCGGTTTCACCGAGGTGATCCAGGACGGCATGCTGGACCTGATCCGTACCGGCACGATCACCATGGCATCCGCCACCGCGTTGTCGCTGAGTCCGGAGGCAGTGGAAGAGTTCATCAGCCATATCGACTACTACCGCCGTCGCATCGTGCTGCGTCCGCAGGAAATCTCCAACCACGCCGAACTGGTGCGCCGGTTGGGCTGCCTTGCACTCAACGGCATGGTCGAGGCCGACCTGTACGGCAACGTCAACTCGACCCACGTCGCCGGCACCAGCATCATCAACGGCATCGGTGGCTCGGGCGATTTCGCACGCAATGGTTTCCTGTCCTGTTTTCTTACCCCAAGCACGGCCAAGAACGGCGCGATCTCCAGCATCGTGCCGATGGTAAGCCATGTCGATCACACCGAGCACGATGTGGCGGTGGTGGTGACCGAACAAGGCCTGGCCGATCTGCGCGGCTTGTCGCCCAAGCAGCGCGCGCGCATGGTGATTGGCAACTGCGCGCACCCTGATTACCGGCCCATGCTGGAAGATTATTTCGACCGCGCCTGGCGTGACAGTCGCGGCAAGCACACGCCGCACCTTCTGACCGAGGCCCTGTCCTGGCATCAGCGTTTCCTCGATACCGGAAGCATGAAGCCCTGAAGTCACGACCCGGATCCGCCGGTTTCATGACCTTCACCCGTGCATGGATTTGGCATGATCCCAACGCATAACCGCGCCAGGACATCTGCGCTCACGCACGGCACGCTCCGGCCAGTCAACGTCGGGGTGCCGAAAGGTTGGTGGCGGCATTGGATGCACAGAGCACGGCACGCCGCGCGTCCCTTGGCATATCGGTGATATTTCCGGCGTGACGAACGAAACTGCACCAGGTTGGCCTACCGTGCATTTCCGATCACTCGACTTCCAGATCTGACGCGCCGGTCCGTGCTTTGAGACCCGCCAGGCCGCAGCTTCTGGTCACTGCATGTGCATCATGGCGATGCGCGGTTGATTTCCGAGCGAAGGCGGCATCGCATCTGCGTCAGCGGCAACGAGGTGTCCATCCCTTTGAGGCTGGACCGGAGCATGCGCAGATCCTGAAGCCGTCCCAGATGGTCCGACAATCGGGTCAGGGTGCGTATGGAGGTCGAAGGATCCGCTTGAGGCAAGCCCAGCAACGACGGGGACGCCTTCCTGACCGCCCGAATCACTTGATACTGCATGCGCAGACGCCGAAGCCGGCGCCGCCACAGGTGGCTGTTTGCGGCATGCGGTTCCTGCCTCGCGTTTCGCTCCGCCTTCGCCAGGCGACGGGCACTCCTGGCCAGCCCTTTCACCAGATCCATGGAACCAAGCCGATCCCATGGCAACCCGGCAACAGCCTCGGCCAGCATGCTCAGTTGCGCACGCAGCGCGGCGAACTCAGGATCCCTGGCAAGGGCAGCCCCGAGAAGCGCCTCGCGTCGAGCTTCGAGCCGCGAGGCCACAGCGATCCAGACCTCGCGCTCGTCACCGGTAGCGAGCTGCAGGGCCGACGTCGCCACGACATGCGCATCACGTAGGTCCGACAGGCCATCCCCAAGATGCTTCAGTTTCTGATCGATGACAGACACTTCCGGTTCGAGCGCCCGGCGGCACAGGGCCAGGATGCTTCGCAGTCTGCGGATGGCCTTGCGCGCAGCATGGATGGAGCCTTGTCTATTCCTGCGTTGTGCCAAGGAACGCATGGCCTGGTCGACCTGTGACGCTGCCAGCGCAGCAAATACCGATCCTGATGAAGGTGCGCTCACTTGGTAGGTCCGTCCGGTGCCCAAGGTTGCTAATTTCAAACAAACTGCCACAGCAGGCGGTTTGTATCGACGCAGGGCAGTTTGCCAAGCGGTATGCCGGCATTGGCATGGTCGATGATGCAGGGCAGGATACGCCTCTGTACAAGGCAGGACCCCCAAGGCGCATCAGGGGGCAGTGTGCACTTTTCCATAGCTGAAAAAGATCCCGTTTTTTGTCGCTGGTGATCAGTCACGATGCCACACGCGACCCGGTTACCCATCCGCTTTGTATCGGCTGCGCCGGCGGGACCGGCACCGCCTTTTTGCCATGCAGAGCGTGCGGGTCACGGGCCGTTATTGCGGAAGTTCCAGCCAGGCATGCAGCCTGGCCTTGTCTTCGTCGGTGATCGCGACGATGCGATATCCAACCCAGTAATTTTCGGTCGAGGACGCTTGCTGGTGCCACTGCTCCTGCACCCCCACCTCGATCATCTGCGTGTCCTCGTCGTTGTCCGGCAGGGGCAGGGTTATTTGATAGACCGCATCGCTGCGTGGTTTGTCTGGGCAGATCAGCAGCATCCCTGTATTGGAGATATTGCCGATCTGGCCCATCACACGGCCGGTAATGACGTTGATCGCGGGCTCCGTCGATTCGACGGATTTGCGCTGTGCCCTGCGATCTTCGCGCTGCGACGGATCCGGATCAATGCGGTCCATCACCCGGCCCCCCGGTTGGCGCTGCCTGATGGCTTGCCCATCTCACGAGCCACGATGCGCCAGGCCTGTTCGATCACGTTTTCCCGGTCGCGAGGAAGCTCGCGGATGTGTCCGCAGGCGATCTCCTGCGCCAGCTTCAGTTCGCCCAGTTCCTGCGCGCGTTGGCCTCTGCGGGTCACGAACAGGCTGTGCCCGGTCATGGGCGAGTACCACGCCAGCCGGCGCCGGATGCCGGGTTCACCGGGAGGTCCCATGAACTCGAACCATCTACCTGCAGGTAGACTGCGCAGATGCCGATGGATGCGCAGCACATCTGCCCCCGGATGTCCGATATCGGCGCTGCACGCTTGCACCTGCAAGCCTGTCTTGTCGCCATCGGCCATGGCTGCGATGGAAGTACGCCGTTCGCCGGAAGCTGGAGGTTCGCCGGGGCCCTTGGCTGGATCCCGGTGCGGCTCCTGGCCGATGCGAAGCATCCGCTGTGTGAGTTGCCTGATCTCCTTCTCGAACATGCCGATCTGGCGCAAGCCCTTTTCCAGCTCGTGCTGCACCGCGGCGGCATTGCCCATGGGGCGGATGCCGAGCAGCCGGTCGGTGACGTTCAGCCGGGCCGCAAAGCTGGCGCTGTCCTCGCCATTGCGTACCAGGGTCAGTGCCAGCACGTCGAACCAGGCATGCGGCAGGCGGGCCAGCAGCGCGCGCTGTCGTGGCGTGGCGTTGTAACGCGCGGACAGCAGTTCGGCAGCATGCAGGCGGGCTTTTTCCAGGCGTTCGAGCCCGCGCATTGCGTCGAGCTGTTGGCTCTCCATCAATTGCGTTTCCTGTTTCAGCTGTTCCAGCACCCGTTCAATGTCTGCCAGCAACGCGACATACACGGCAGTAGCGGGCGCAGCGCGGCTGGCGGCTTCAATGAGTTGCCCCAGTTGCAGGCGCAAGACGTGGTCCGGGTCCCCGCTGATGTCGTCAAACCAGTCGTTGGCAATCTCGGCGATCTTGTTCAACACGCGGTGAGCGGGGTGTTCGCGCTGATGGAAGAACGCAGGGTCGAGCAACGCCATCCGCAGCAAAGGAAACTGCAGATCGTAGAGCAGCGACCGGGCTTCGGGTGTCTGCGGAAGCTGTTGCGCGATTTCCCCGAAAAGGCGAACGATCATGTCCACGGTTTTGCGCTGGGCGGGAGACAGCTGTGCATGCTCGGCATCCATGGGACGCCCGACGTTGAGCTGCAGATGCAATTCTTCACGCAGGGATTGCGGCTGGTTGAGTGCGATCCGGGTGCGCATGTCGGAACACGAAACATATTCCTGCAACGCGCTGACAGCGATCTGCAATTGCGCGTCGGTAACGCTGCCGTCTTTCGCCGGCGGTGCGTCTTCGTTGCGCACAGGAATATCGGGCGCCGCCGGTCGATGTTGCGTGTGCGCTTCCGAAGGTGTGCGGGCGGTGGTGGACGCGACGGGCGCCGTGCCCGGCATGGTGGATGCGGTCCGGGAGCTGCCCTGGCGATCGGTCCGGGGAAGAACGAAGGGCCGCAGTCCGCGCAGGATACCGGCCTGGATCAAATGCGTATTGACCAGCGCGTACAGCGATGAAAGTTCATCGATCAGACTGCTCTCGAGGCTCTGCAGGAGAAGCAGTTCGTGCGCGGGCGGCAAGCCGAGCTTGGCGCTGGCGGTGCGGAAGGCCCGGGCCATGGCCTGGGGTCCGACCGGCAGATCATTGCTTTCCAGCGGCGGCGTGGCCATCAGCACCGCCAGGCGGTAGCCCAGCTCGATCAGTTGCACGCCGCCGCGGACCTTGCTGCGTGCGACCAACTGATCGAGTGCGCTATTCAGGTCGTGCTCCAACGGATCGAGCAGGCTCAACGTCTGGGCCTGCGCCGCGGCAGCTGATACGGACTTTGATCCGAGGTTGGCGAACGCCTGGTCAATGCTGGCGATGAACTGCTGGTCAAATTCCTTGCGCTGCGTTTGCAGATGCTTGTAACTGCTAAGGTAGTGCAGCTGATCGAAATGACTCTGGCTGTTTATGGCCATCTGCTCCAGGCGATCGCCGAGATGCACGAGGCCGTGTTCAAGTGGCCGCTGCAACCAAGTTGTGCAATGCGCGCGCAGCTCCTGGATCAGTCGCTGCGTTCGTTCGGGCAAGACTTCGCCGGGCACGGCTGTGCCAGGGGGTGCCAGTGAACGAAATCGTTCAGGGCTCATGCCGCCTCGCTCGTCAATCACTCGAGAAGCCGAACGCACCACTTTTCAAACAGCCTTTCATGGCTGACTCTGGAACCCAATCGCTGTATCCCCGCTGAAGCCGGAGGACGCGTGGCGAGGCGGTTCCATCCGCGCGCTGGACTGTCGACGCCAGCCATGCAGCATGGACACGGTCCCATGGCCCGATATGCCATCCCCATGTGGAGCCGATCTGCACGCCTCAAACGGCATCGCCTGGTGCGTAGGCCTGGTCTGGTTGCATGGCCCGTCCGCATGCCCACAGGCTCTGCAAACGCCGATCCACTCGGGAATTAAGCCAGCATGCGGACCGCACGGCGTATGCTGCCCGTTGCTGGAACCATGAGACAGAGGTACGCCATGACACCCGCGCAATTCAGGGGCCTGATACGTGATGCCGGGCGTTACTGGGAGCCGCGCCGCCTGATCTACAACGGCGTGTTGCTTGCGGTCGTGGTGTTGTGGGTGGTGATCACCTGGCCGCATCTGCGCCCCGCGATGACCTGGACGGCGCTCGGCGGGCTGTGCGTGCTGGCGCTTATTGCCAATGCCTGTTTCAGCGCGGCGTATCTGGTGGAAATGGTATTCCGGAACGCCGGGATCCGGCGCGTTTGGAAGCGCTGGCGCTGGGCGCTCTGGATGGCCGGAACCATACTGGCGGCATGCATGGTCTGGTACTGGATCGCGGACGAGGTGTATCCCTTCGTCTGACCCTCCCACGCGCATGTCCGTACTCCCATGCCGCGCCCGCTTGTGTCCCCATGTTCACCTGGACAAAAGCAGTTGATGCATGCGGGCGGTTATTCGCCGATCAACGCCTCGTGATCGAACCCGCCATTTGCGCCAGCCCAGCCATCGCGTAAAAAAACAGCGCCCAGGCAAGCTGCGAAGGACTGATGTCGAACCGAAACGGTCCGCAGATCCGGTCGATTCGCGTATCCCACTGTATAGGCTTGGATCTTTCCTTAACCTAACACGAACGAGCCGATGCAGGATCATGGCAAACCAGTCGCCATGGGGCGCCTCTTCAGGCAGTATACAAATTGAGTCCCGCAACCAACAGGCTGGGAAAATGAGCACAACCGTCGAGCTTTTCGAACGCTTCAAGGAGCACCTCCGGGTGCGTTCCGATCACGCGGCCGGTTTGATTCTCGGCGTGAAGCCGCAGACCATCAGCAACTGGCGTACGCGCGGCAGCCAGGCCGAGCCCAAGTTGATCGAGATGATGTGCGCCAAGCTGGGCGAGGATTCAACCCCCTGGCTACTGCGCGCGCAGGCCGAGCAGGCCCACGACCCGGCCAACGGCCTGGTCTGGAAACGTCTGGCCACGCGTCTTGGGCTTCCGCTCACGGCCCTGGCCCTGGTGCTTCTCGAAACCGCTTGGGAAACCAGCACCTTTTCGCTGGGCCTGCTCTGACGTTATTTGCCGGGCCCTGCGAACCGGCCGGCACGGCGCGCGATTGAGCGCGCATGTCGGCTTGGGTAAGCTCGCTGTTTTGACGCGACAGTATCCCGCGACGCCCCGACGGTGCCCTCCTTGAGTCGCGACACCCCTTCAAGCAAAAGCCGGCATTCCACGCCCGTTGCCGTGCTCATGGCTTTGCTGCTGGTCGCGCTCAATGCCGGACTGTGGTGGTTTGCAAACCGTCCGACCGGTCCGCAGGATTGGCATGGCCCGATTGCGGGTTTTGCCTACAGTCCTTTCCGGCGCTACCAAAGCCCGCTGACCAACAAGTATCCCAGCAATCGTCAGATCAACGCCGACCTGACGCTGCTGGCGAAGTACACCGACAACATCCGCATCTACGCCATGCTGCAGAACCCGCAGGTCGTGCGGCTGGCCAAAAATCATGGACTGCATGTGCTGGCTGGTGCCTGGATCGACCGGCACATCGTGCACAACAACGACGAACTTGCCGCGCTGATCGAACAGGCCCATCGCTACCCGAAGACGATCACGCGCGTGCTGGTGGGCAACGAGGTGCTGCTGCGGCACGACCTGGAGCCCAGGCAATTGATGGCCTACCTGGATCGTGCGCGCGCCGCGATCCAGCAGCCAGTGTCCACCGCCGAGCCCTGGCACATCTGGGAAAAATACCCGGAGCTGGTCCAGCATGTGGACTTCATCACTGTGCACCTGCTGCCTTTCTGGGAAGGCGTGGACCGCAAGGACGCCATCAACACCGTGATGTCGCATTACCAGATGCTGCGGACCAAGTATCCGAACAAGCTCATCGTGGTCGGCGAGACCGGATGGCCATCCAATGGCGACCGCTTCCAATACGCCAAGCCTTCGCTGTCCAACGAGGCCATTTACCTGCGTGACTGGTTTCAGGTCGCGCGCGCCAGAAATATTCCCTATTACGTGATGGAAGCCTTCGACCAGCCCTGGAAGGAATCGCTGGGCGAAGGTCGTACCGGGGCGTATTGGGGCATGTTCAACGCCGACCGCAAGATGAAGTTTCCGCTCACCGGGCCGATCACCGAAGATCCCAGCTGGCCCTTCAAGGCCCTGGCGGCCGGCCTGTTGGCCCTGATCCCGATGATCTGGTTCGGTCGCCGTTACGCCCGCTTCAAGCTGGCCGGACGGTTCTTCTTCATGCTGCTGCTGCAACTGGCCAGCGGCGTGATCGTGTGGGCCGCCACCTTGCCCTTCAATTTCTACCTGAGTCCATTCGACTGGACCATGCTGGCGCTGCTGTTCCCGGCGCAGATCGCGATCATCGCGATCCTGCTGATCAACGGGTTCGAGTTTACCGAGGTGTTGTGGCGGCGTGCCTGGCAACGCCAAAGCCACCTGCTCGAGCCCGACCCGCCCGAAATTCAGCCTTTCGTCTCCATCCACCTGGCCTGCTACAACGAACCGCCGGAAATGGTCATCACCACCCTCGACTCGCTGGCCGCGCTGGAATATGCCAATTTTGAGGTGCTGGTAATCGACAACAACACCCAGGATCCGGACGTCTGGAAACCGGTCCAGGCCTACTGCGATGAACTGGGCCCGCGCTTTCGGTTTTTCCATCTTGAACCGTGGCCTGGCTACAAGGCCGGCGCGCTCAACTTTGGCCTCAAGCAGACCGACGAACGTGCCGAAGTGGTGGCCGTGGTGGACGCCGACTATGTGGTGCGCGGCGATTGGCTTTCACGCCTGACCGGCCATTTTCACGACCCTATGGTCGCCGTGGTGCAGTGCCCTCAGGCGCATCGCGACTTCGAGCAAAACGCCTTCCGGCGCTGGACGGCCTGGGAATACGACGGCTTTTTCCGCATCGGCATGCACCACCGCAACGAGCGCAACGCGATCATCCAGCACGGCACCATGACCATGGTCCGGCGTTCGGCGCTGGAGGGCACCGGCGGATGGTCCGAATGGACGATCTGCGAGGACGCCGAACTGGGCCTGCGCCTGATGCATGCCGGTTACCAGCTGATCTACGTGGACGAGCTGATGGGCAAGGGCCTGACGCCAGCCGATTTCAAGGCCTACAAGAGCCAGCGCTATCGTTGGGCCTTCGGTGCGATGCAGATCCTCAAGGGCAGATGGGGTTGGCTGGTGCGCAAGGGCCCGCTGGGCTCCGGGCAGCGTTTCCATTTCCTGACCGGTTGGTTCAGCTGGTTCGCCGATGCGCTGCACCTGATCTTCACTTCGATGGCCCTGTTCTGGACGGCCGGCATGATCGGCCTTCCGCAGTACTTCAGCCTGCCGATGCAGCTGTTCCTGATCCCGGTGATCGGATTCTTCGTGGCCAAGGTCATATTCGGCATCGTGCTGTATCGTGCACGCGTGCCCTGCGGCTGGCGCGACACACTGACCGCGTCGATCGCCAGCATGGGGCTGTCACATGCCATCGCGCGCGGTATCCTGCACGGCCTCACACGCCAGAAGACCGCCTTTGTGGTCACGGCGAAAAGTCGACGCCTGGGCGAATCCGGGTTCGCCGCCTTCGCTCCGGTGCGTGAGGAGCTGATGATGGCTTGTGCACTTGCGCTGGCGGTCTTCGGCATGACGATGTACTACGGCGGCACCTACATCGAAAGCACGTTGTGGATCATCATTCTGGCCGCACAAGCGATACCCTATGTGTCGGCACTCGCCGGCGCCTGGGTTGCACACCGCAGCACCGACTCCTGAACCGGTCGAGGCCGCTACCACGGACCTTGGCCTGCACCCGACACGGAAGACGCCCTACTCCTGCATGCACAAGACCCTGCACCGTATCATCTGGCGGATGATTGTTGCGCTCACGCTGGTGCCATCGCTGGCGCGGGCCGGAGTCACGCTGAAGATCGAGGGCGTGAACGATGAGCTGGCGCAAGCCATAAGATCCTCAGTCAGCCTGACCCAGTACGCCGCGAGCCAGGTCACGCCGGCCCAGGTGCATCACCTGTATGCCCAGGCCTCCGGGCAGGCCCGCGCCGCACTGCGCCCCTACGGCTATTACGACCCCAGTGTTCATGGCAGTCTCGATCACAAGGGCGCCCAATGGACCGTGGTGCTGAAGGTTTCGCCCGGTCAGCCGGTCATCGTGCGCACGCTGGACATCCGCATGGACGCCTCGGCCGAGAAGCAGCCCGAGGTGCACAAGGCCGTCTCGCAGTTCAAGCCAGCCATCGGCCAGCAAATGAATGACGGCCTGTACACCGAATCGCGCAACGCCATCACGACCGCGCTCAATGCCACTGGATACCTTGACGCGAAGATGACCAGGCACAAGGTGCTGGTTACGCGCGCCACACACAGCGCCGCAGTGCACCTGCACTGGCATACGGGCCCGCGCTACCGCTTCGGCAAGGTGCATATCATCGGCTCACAGTTCCGCAAGGGCTTCCTTGAGCGTTATGTCCCCTTCTCGTCGGGCGATCACTACTCACAGCCGGAACTGCTCAAGCTGCAGGAGGCGCTGACCAGCGCGGACTACTTCTCGATGGTCGACGTGCAGCCGGATATTGAACATGCCCACAATGGCGTGGTCGATGTGAACGTGCACGTGAATCCGGCCAAGCGAAGTGTCTACTCCGGCGGACCGTTCATCGGGACCGATACCGGTGCCGGTATCCGCCTCGGACTGCAGCGCCGCTGGGTGAACAACCGTGGAAACAAGTGGAAGAACGAACTGGTGGCCGCGCAGCGCCTGAAGACCCTGAGCACGCTGTATCAGATCCCGATGCCCGGTCCCGACCGTCGCAGTTTCAATTTCGGCGCCGACTACCAGCTTGCCGACACCGTGACTTCGCACTCGCACAGCCTTAACCTGGTGGCGAACGAGAGTCGGCTCTGGCACGGCTGGCTGCGCACCATGGGCGTACATGCCCTGGCCGGCTCGTTCACGGTGGGGCAGCACCCGGGCGAGCCGGGCAATGCACCCGGCATCGAACACGGTCGCAGCACACTGCTTTACCCGGAAATCTCGCTGGTACGCAAGATGGGCGCGGATGCCAACTTCGTGCGCCACGGCTGGCTGCTCAGCCTGACCGCGCGGGGCACTGTGAACAATCCGCTCTCGGACACCGGTTTCGCGCAACTATTGGCCGATGCCAAGTGGATCCATGCCTTTGCCGGCAACAACCGCCTGATCGTGCGAGCAGATGCAGGAACGACCCTGGTCAAGGACTTCCAGCGCTTGCCACCGCAGTTGCGCTTCTTCGCCGGCGGTGCACGATCGATACGCGGCTATGGCTACCAGGCCGTCGGCCCACACAACGCATACGGCCGGGTCATCGGCGGGCGCAACCTGCTCGTGGGCAGCGTCGAGGTTGAGCACTACTTGACCCCGCACTGGGGCGTGGCAACGTTCGTCGACGCCGGCAACGCGTTCAACGGGCACGACATCAGCCCTCGCATAGGCACCGGCATCGGTCTGCGCTGGCGGTCGCCCGTGGGTATGGTGCGCCTTGATCTCGGCGTGCCGGTGCATGATCCCAACGCGCATGCGGTCCACCTGCACATTGTCATCGGGCCGGACCTGTGAGCGTGCGCAAGCGCATCTTCGTGGTGATTGCAGCGGTGCTGCTGTTGCTGGTGATTGCCCTGGGCTGGCTGCTGGGCACCACCAGCGGCCTGCGGTTTGCCCTGACGCGCGTATCGGCGGCCACGCAGGGCGCGTTGCACGTGCAGCAGGCCAATGGCCGCCTGGCAGGCCCGATGACCCTGATCCAAATCAGCTACCGCGGCGCGGATGGCCTGACGCTGCATATCAAGCGTATCCATCTGGACCTGAGCCTGTGGTCGCTGATGATTGGACGACTGCACCTGCGCACGCTGCAAACCGGAGCGATCGACGTAGCCCTGCCCGATCCGCCTGCGGCAACGACCAAATCCGCTTCGTCCGCCACGCTGCAACTGCGCGCACCATTGCATATCCAGCTGGACAGCGCGGACATCGGTCCCATTCGGGTGCATCGCTCAGGGCATGACCTGTTTGTCACGCAGCATCTCCAGATCGCCGGTACCTGGACATCCGCGCACCTGATCCTGCGCCAGCTGAAGCTGCGTGCGCCAAACGGCCACGCCGACCTTGAGGGGCGGTTGGCGTTCGGCACCGATTATCCTGGACACGGGCAACTGCACTTTGCATGGGATACGGGCACGACCACGTGGGCCGGCTCTGTCAAGGCGAACAATCCCGGTGGTCAGGCGAGCATCAACGTCGTGCTCACGCAACCGGTCGACGCGCGGCTGGACCTGAAGATGACACCGCGAAGCCCGTATCCATGGCAAGCACATCTGGTCCTGCCACAAACCAATGCGAATGCGATCACCCGCGGCGCCACGTCCCGGCGCATCGGCGCCGACCTCCAGGCCCATGGCGACCGCAGTCACGTGAACGTCAAGGGAGCGCTGGTCCTGGGCAAGCGCCACCTGCAACTGCATACACTGCAGGCTCATCTGGCCGATGCCGACCGGCAGCTGGTGCTGGATGGATTGCGCCTGTCCGATCCGAAGCTGCAGGGCCAGCTCGAAGCCCAGGGCACACTGCAGCTCGATCCCGCCCCGTACACGGCCCGTCTGCATCTGGCATGGAACGGCATGACACTGCCCGCCGCGCTGATCGGGCGCAAAATGGCCACTCACGGCACGCTTGATCTGAACGGATCGCTGGATGCATACACCGCGAAACTGGATGCACAACTGGGCCCGCCCGGCATGCTCTCGAGCGTTCGTGCGGCGGCACATGGCAGCACTCATCAGGTGGTCCTGGACAGTCTGAAGGTGATCCAGGCCCATGGATCGCTGGACGCCCAGGGAACACTCGACCTGTCGCCGGCAACCACATGGAAGCTGGATCTACAGGCCAAAAACTTCAATCCCGGCAGTGCCCTGGCCGGCTGGCCCGGCGCGCTGGATGCCAAGCTTTCCAGCAGCGGCCACATCGGCCCCAAGGGCACCCGCGCCAGCCTGGCGATCGAAAAACTGAGCGGCACGCTGCGGCATCGCCCGATCCAGGGCAAGGGAACGTTGAAGCTGTCACAAGCACGGGTCCTGCACGGTGACCTCAGCCTGCGCTCGGAGAACAGCCGTATCCAGTTGCATGCAGCGAACGGTACACGCAACGACATCACCGTGAAGCTTGCCATCGCCCAGCTCGGAAGTTGGAATCCGAAAGCGCGCGGCGCACTGGACGGCACCGTGCATGCACGCGGGAAATGGCCGCACCTGGCCCTGGCCGCCGACCTGCACGGCCAGCAGTTGACATGGGGACGCAACCAGGCATCCCAGCTGGACCTGCATGTGGACGTGCCGGATATCCAGGCGACCGGCGGGACGCTGCGATTGCAGGCGCAGAAGATCGACGCCGCAGGATTCACCTTCGCATCCGTCGACCTGTCCGGCAGCGGCAACCGCAAGCAGCACCACCTGACAGTCAAGGCGAAGGGCGCGCCGCTGTCGCTGGACATGGCCCTGACCGGCGGCATGCGCGGTACGGCATGGCAGGGATCGCTATCCCGCTTCACGCTCGATCTTGCCGACGCTGCTTCCTCGCACTGGACACTTCACGCACCGGTGCCGCTGCACTGGGACCAGGGTGGTGCGCGGATCGGAAGCACGTGCCTGGGTTCCGGAGCGGCGCAACTGTGCCTGCAGGGGCAATGGCAATCTGGCGGCCGCCTTGCCCTGCACTACCGCATGCAAGCCCTGCCGCTGGAACTGCTTCCCGCCCTGGCCTTCAATGACCTGCGCATGCATGCATCGGGTGTGCTCGACGGCAAGGGCGACATCACCCGCAGCCCCGGCGGCATACTGGCCGGCAAGGCGACACTCCATTCCAGCCAGGGGGCCATCCGTTATGCCGATCAACCCGGGCAACCCTTGCTGCGCTACCGCAATCTGGTCGCGTCACTGGACATGAACCAGGCCAAGCAGCATTTGCACATCACCGCAGGCCTGCAGAAAAACGGTCATCTGGATGCGCAAATCCGGGTGCACGGTGCAAATCGTGCGCTCGACGGCCATGTGGCAGTGAATCTGGACTCATTGAAGTTCGTGCAGCTTTTCACCAGCGAGGTCGCCGGCGTTCAGGGGCAACTGAGCGCCGGCATCGACCTTTCCGGCAGCATCAACAAGCCCGGGGTCAAGGGACAAGCCAAGCTGGAAGACGTAGCCGCAGAGATCCCGGCGCTGGGCCTGAAGCTGGATCAAGGTCGACTGGATATGCGTACAAAGGATCTGCATTCGGTGACGCTGGATGGCCATGTCCGTTCGGGCAAGGGCGTGCTCCACGTGTCGGGCATGCTGGATCTTGCCGACCTTTCCGCTACTGACATCCAGCTGAAGGGCAAGCAGGTCCAGGTGGCGGATATCCCCTCGGCGCACGTCAGCATATCGCCGGACCTTTCGATCACGCGCAGCTCCGGCATCCTGGTCATCGGCGGCTCGCTGGATGTGGACCAGGCCGAAGTCCAGCTGGAAAAACTGCCGGGTGCCGGTGCAACCCAGGCCTCCCCGGACGTGGAGGTCGTGGATGCGCGCGCCCCGGGAAAAAGCTCGAAGTCGATCCAGATCCGCGCCAATGTTCAGGTGAATCTGGGCACGAAAACCCATGTGCACGGCTATGGCCTCGATGGCAACCTCAGCGGTGGCCTGCGCGTCATGCAGAAGCCCGGCAAGTCGCCCATGGGACAGGGCCAGATCCGCGTCAACGGCAGCTACAAGGCCTACGGCCAGGATCTGTCGATCAAGCAGGGCCAGTTGCTGTTCGCATCCTCCCCGCTGGCCAATCCCGGACTGGATATCCGCGCGGTGCGCCGCATCAATCCCAACGCCACGGTGAACGACGGACAGGTTGTGGGCCTGCACATCCGCGGCACCGCGCAAAATCCAACGGTGAACGTGTTCTCGAATCCGGCCATGGACCAGTCCGACGCCCTGTCGTACCTGGTCACCGGCAAGCCGATTTCCGATGTGCGTAACGGTCAAGGCAGCAAGGTCAATGCAGCCGCCATGGCGCTGGGCTCGGCGACCGGAAACCTTTTGGCCAAGGGCATCGGTTCCCGCCTGGGCATCAGCGATATCGGTGTGTCCGGAAACAATGCCCTGGGCACGACTGCCTTCACCGTCGGCAAGTACCTCTCGCCACGCCTGTACCTGAGTTACGGAGTGGGCCTGTTCCAGCCTGGCCAGGTCATCACCTTGCGCTACATCCTTGCTCAGCACTGGAATTTCGAGGCCGAGCAGGCCACCGGATTCAGCCGCGCCAGTTTCAATTACCGCTACGAACACTAGGCATGCGAAGACTGCCGCCTGACCGCTACACCTTGCCCCTGCCCGCCAGACCGCCAGACCGGAACGACACCAAATCCAACGGCCCGATCGTGCCTTCGCCTCGCGAACCCATGACTTGCGGGCGTGCCGAAACCCGTCGGTCCGGACTAAGATGGTGGTTTACCGTTGACCGAGGCGCCCTTCATGCAACGCACGTCCTTTCTTCTCGCTGCCGCCATTTCGCTGAGCCTGGGGGCATGCTCCTCGCCGTCCTCGGGTGACCATGCAGCCAAGTCCACCGCTGCACCCGCCCCTGCTGGATCGACCGCTGCTGCAACAACTGCCAAGCCGAACATCGGCATCGACCTGTCCGGGATCGATCACTCGGTGCTGCCGGGCAACAACTTCTTCAGGTACGCCAACGGCGACTGGCTGAAGACGGCAAAGATTCCGGCCGACCGCTCCAGCATCGGCAACTTCCTGACGATCTACGATCGCACACAAAAACGCATCGCCGACATCGTCAAGAAGGCCGTTGGAAGCCATCCCGCCAGCGGCAGTGACCAGGCCAAAATCGCCGACTTCTATACGGCTTACATGAACACTTCGGCGGTTGAAAACAATGGCCTGAAGCCGATCCAGCCGGCGCTGGACGCGATCGCCGGCATCCATTCGCGCAAGGATCTTGCCAAGGTACTGGGCAGCCGCCTGCGCCAGGATGAGGACCCGGTCAACAACACCGACTTCCACACCGACCACCTGTTCGGCCTGTTCGTGGCCCAGGGTCTGACCGACCCCTCTCACAACATCGCCTACCTGCTGCAGGGCGGCCTGACCATGCCCAGCCGCGACTATTACCTGTCCAGCGACAAGGCCATGGCCGCCACGCGCGACAAGTACAAGAGCTATATTGCGGCCCTGCTCAAGCAGGCCGGCACCCCCAACGCCGATGTCGAGGCCGCACGGGTGTTCGACCTGGAAGTGAAGATCGCCAAGGCACAGGAAAGCCTGGTCGACAGCCAGGACGTGCACAAGGCCGACAACCTGTGGTCGATGGCCGACTTCGCCAGGAAGGCCCCCGGGCTGGACTGGTCTGCCTACTTCAAGGCGGCCGGCCTTTCCGACCAGAAGAACATTGATGTGTGGCAGCCTTCGGCCTTTGCCGGCTTGTCCAGACTGGTCGCCACGCAGCCGCTGGCCGACTGGCGCGCGCTGCTGCGCTTCCACACGCTGGATGATGCCGCCTCGCTGCTGCCCAAGGCCTACGCCAATCTCGCCTTCGACTTCCACGGCAAGACCCTTACCGGGGTACCGCAGCAGCAACCACGAGCCAAGCGGGCCGTGGCCGCAACCAGCTCCGCACTGGGCGACGCGGTGGGCAGGATCTACGTCAAGGACTACTTCCCGCCCGAAGCAAAGAAGCAGGTCGAGTCCCTGGTGCACAACATCGTTGGCGCTTTTCGCTCGCGACTGGGCAAGCTCTCGTGGATGACGCCGGCCACGCGCGCCAAGGCCAAGCAAAAGCTGGACACAATGAAGGTGTTCGTCGGCTATCCCGATCCGGGCCACTGGCGCAGCTATGCCGCACTCAAGGTCAGTGCAGACAATCCGCTGGAAAACGCCATGGCGGTATCAAAGTTCAACTACGATTTCGCGTTGTCCAAGCTGGGCAAACCGGTGGACCGCGCCGACTGGTGGATGCGTCCACAAACCGTGAACGCGCTGAACATTCCGCTGGAAAACGCGCTCAACTTCCCGGCCGCGATCCTGCAGCCGCCGTTCTTCGATCCCAAGGCCGACCCGGCGCACAACTACGGCGCAATCGGCGCAATCATCGGTCACGAAATCAGCCACAGCTTTGACAACATGGGCTCGCAGTTCGACGCCCACGGTCGCTTGCACAACTGGTGGACCAAGGCCGACGCGGCGCACTTCAAGGCCGCAACCCACAAGCTGGTCGAGCAGTTCAACCAGTACCAGGCGTTGCCGGGCCTGCACGTCAACGGCCAGCAGACACTGGGCGAGGACATCGCGGACCTGTCCGGCCTGACCGTGGCCTACGTCGCTTACCACACGTCGCTGGACGGCAAGCCGGCGCCTGTGATCGACGGCCTGACCGGCGACCAGCGCTTCTTCCTGTCCTTCGGCCAGGCCTGGCGCAGCAAGATGCGCGATGCAGCTCTGCGCCAGCGCGTCAACACCGACGTGCATGCGCCACCTCAGTTCCGTGCCGAGACCGTGCGCAACCTCGACGCATGGTACACGTCCTTCGACGTCAAGCCGGGTCAGAAGCTGTACCTGAAACCTGATCAGCGTGTGCGGATCTGGTAAGCCGAACAGCGCAAACTGTGCACAACCAGCGGGCGGTCCGGATACGGGCCGCCCGTTCTTGTTGCCGTTCTTGCGCGCGTAGCCCGGATAAGGCGACGCCGCATCCGGGGGAGACCCGCATCAAGAACGTCCCCCTTGCCTGCTATCCCGGATGCGGCTTCGCTTTATCCGGACTACGGGCTACGGGCCCGCGGACCTCAGGCGACGCCGAGGCCTTCGATACTGGCGATGCGAGCGGGGTCGAACCCGGCCAGCTCGGCAAAACGGCGGCCGCGCTCAGTGTAGTCGTGGAACTGGTCGAAGCTGGGCGCACCAGGCGACAGCAGTACCACGCCTGCCTGCGGCAGGGCTTCACCGGCGCAGGCCATGGCAGCCTCGAGGTCCACTGCCTCCAGCACAGGACAGCCGGGGGGAGACGCGCGCAGCGCTTCCAGGATGCGTACACGGTTGCCGCCCTGCACCACCACAACGTGTGGCGGCCGCGCGGCGATCGCGGTGGCGAACGCAGTCCAGTCCAGGCCACGGTCGTGGCCGCCGAGCAGGAGCGCCACGGGCTGGTCCTGCACGCTGCGCAGAGCCGCCAGCGCGGCCTGCGGCGTGGTGCTGATCGAATCGTTGATCCAGGTTCGTCCACCCTGCTGGCCCAGCGTCTGCAGGCGATGCGGCAACGGTTGGAACGCGGCCAGGGCGGGCAATGCAGCGATCGCGTCCAGACCCACCTGTTGCATCGCGGCCAGACCGGCGCAGGCATTCAACGCATTGTGTGCTCCGGGCAAAGTCAGGTCGGCGCAGTCGAACACACGCTCGTCGCCGCGATGGATGGCGTTGCCGGCAACGTGCCAACCCTCGCAGGTGCCGAAGCCGATGCGTCGGGGATGCGTTTTCGTGCGTGCCATGAGATCCGGCTGCGTGGCGTTGACCAGCAAGGTGCGCGCGGCGTCGGCAAGCTTGAGCTTGTCCGCCACATAGCGCTCGCGCGAGCCGTGCCAGTCCAGATGGTCTTCGTACAGGCTGGTGATCAGTCCCAGTTCGAGCGGGCCGGTTTCTCCGGTCTGGAAGCTGGAAAGTTCCACCACCCACAGCTCCGCCTCGGCATCAAGCAGTTCCAACAGCGGCAAGCCGATGTTGCCGGCCAGTGCGGTGCGCACGCCGAGATGACGCGCCAAGTGCGCGAGCATGGCGCAGGTGGTGCTTTTGCCCTTGGTTCCGGTGACACCGATGACCCGCGCATCGGACCGTTCGCCAAACCACAGCGCGGTGCCCGAGGTGAATACGGTGCCCTGGGCCTGCGCCGCCAGAAGTTCCGGCCGATAGGCGGAAATACCGGGCGACTTGACGACGATGTCGAAGCCGGCCAGCGCCGCGACGTCGGGCGCCGCATGCAGGACCGTCAGCGCGCCGTTGGCGTTCAGTCCCTCGGCCTCGTCCTGGCGACAAAACAGGGTCAGTTCCTGGCCAGGCAGCCGCGCGCGCAGCGCAGCCAGCGCGGCGCGGCCCTCGCGTCCATGGCCCCAGACCGCGACGCGGCGACCGTCAAGATCCGCGAATCGCATCCAGGGCTCCGCGCAGATGCTCCGGGATGGCGTGCTCCACGGCCGGCTCCAGCCATGGTTCCAGCGTCAACTCGGCGCTGTCGAGCTGGGGCACAATCTCATCACGAAAACGCGCCACCAGGGCGTCTTCGGCCCATTCCGGACGCTGGCTGAGCGCATGCATCGCGGCGCGCGCCTCGGCACCCTCGCCGACGCATTCAAACGGCTTGTGGTCGCGGTATTCCATCAGCGCATCGAAGCCGGCCAGCTGCGATTCGTCGTCCAGCAGGTTGCGCCCGAAAATGCCCAGCAGTCGCGGCTTGGGCAGGAAAGGAGCCAGCGCCAGGAACACGAAATGGCACTTCGGACATTGCCCGCACCAACGGTCGGCTGGCCTGGGACCGAGAATGCGGAAGTTGCGGTTGCAGCTGGAAAAGGCGTCGAAATACGCAGCGCCCATGCGCGCGAAGGCGCGGGTCACGGCCAGTTCGGCAAACGGCCGCAACAGGGAAAAATATTCGAGCTGCGGGGCGACATGCGCATGCAGCCAGTCCCGCAGCATGCGTTCGAAATCGAAACCCTTGCTCCATTGGTGATTGATCTGGCGACCCTCGTATTCCAGTGTCGCGACCGAAGCCGAGCGCTCGTTGGCAAAGGCGATCGCATCATAGCCGTACAGCAGTGCGGCCAGCACCAGGATGGCCGAGTTCACCGCTGTCACCGGAATGTGGCCGTTCCAGGCCCCCGTGCGGTTGTACTCGAACAACAGCGGCGAGAGCTCGCGCTGGATGTTGAGCATGGGCAGCCCGGTGCGCTCGGCGCAATGCGCAATCAAGGGCGAGTTGCCCACCCAGACCACCCCGGCCTCGCCACCGATGGACTTGATGGATTCGATGGCGACCACCGAGTCCTTGCCGCCACCAACGGGGATCAGCGTGCGCGAGGGAAGTTCCAGCGCTACGGCCGATGGCGCCGCTGCGCCGTCGCGCGGAAAACGGATGCGGGCATGCAGGTCCAGCTGGTTGCGATAGGCGAACTCGGCCAGTCCGTGCAGGTACAGCGTGTCCATGAAGTCGGCGGTGGCATCATCCAGCGCGCCTGTATCCAGCACGATGCGCTCGGGCACCCCGGCCTTGTAGTAGCTGACCCCGGCGGCGAGGTGCAGCAACTGCAACGCGGCCGCGAAAGCCGGTCGGCGCTCCGGCGCAAGCTCCGGCGCGTCGGGGAAGCGGATGCGCTCGATCAGTTCCGGGCTGTCGTCGAAGGCATAGACCAGTTCGGCCACCCCGTCGGCATACCCGTGTCGGACAAAACGGAAGGCCGAAGCCTTGCGCGGGTCGGCGAGCGTACTCATTCGATGATCACCTCGTCGGCGGTTTCACGCAGGTTGTAGTTGGAGGCCATCACCGCGCCGTAGGCACCGGATTGGGCGATCAGCATCACGTCGCCCTCGCCGCTCTCGGGCATACGACGATCACTGCCCAGGATGTCGCCGGTTTCGCAGATCGGCCCGACCACCTGGTACAGCGTGGTGGCCACCTCGCCCAGGCGCGAGAGATTCACGATCTCGTGCCAGGCTTCGTACAGGGCCGGCCGGATCAGGTTGTTCATGCCGGCGTCGATGCCCAGATAGTTGAGCTCGCCCTTGCGTTTGCCCTGGGTGGCTCGCGCCAGCAGCACGCCGGCCTCGGCCACCAGGTAGCGGCCGGGCTCCATCCACAGCTGGTAGTGGGGGTAGGCGGCCTTGACCTTGCAAAGCACCCGATCCAGCGCCGCCAGGTCCAGCGGCTGCTCGCCCGGATGCGAGGGGACCCCGAGGCCGCCACCGATGTTCAGTATCTCGATGCTGCCGACCCGCTCGGCCAGTGCGGCCAGCTGGGCATAGACCTCGCCCCAGTGGCCTGCATCGAGGATGCCCGAGCCCAGGTGTGCATGCAGGCCGCGTACACGGACCCCAAGCTTGCGGGCCAGCGTCAGGAAGGTGTCGAGCTGGTCGAGCGGCAGCCCGAACTTGGACCCCGTGCCGCCGGTGCGCACCTTCTGGTGATGGCCAAGACCACGCCCAAGATCCACGCGCAGCAGGATCGAGCTGCCGTGGAACAGCTCCCCCCAGTGCTGCAGCGGATGCAGCGCATCCAGGGTCACCGTTGCACCGGACTCCAGCGCCATCGCATAGTCCGCGCGGCGCGCGAAGTTGGGGGTGAACAGGCGCGGGGCATCCGGCGCGGCAGCCGCGGCCGCGGACAGTTCGCCGGGCGACACGCATTCCAGTCCGAAACCGGCCCCGGCAATGACCTGCAGCAGGCGGGGGTGGGTATTGGCCTTGGTGGCGTAATGAAAATGATCGACCGCACCAAGCGTGCGCAGGCCCTCGATGCGCTCGCGCACGGTGGGCAGGTGATAGACGTAGCGCGGCGTGCGCTGATCGGCCAGTTCCAGCAACTGCTTGCGGGCGTCGTGCCACCAGGCGGGCGCGATGTCATGCTCGCCGCCGCCGTACAGCGTATGCCAGGTGGGGCCGAACAGCTGCGTGTCATCGCTGCGCAGGCTGCCTGCGCGCACCAGCAACTCATGCAGGCGAGGCAGCAATGCATCGACCACATCCTCGTCGACCACGAAGGTCAGATTAAGATTGTTCGACGACTGCGAAATCATGTGCACGCGCAGCTGTCCAAACTCGGCCAGCACCGAAGAAAGCTGATGCAGCATCGAGCGCATGCCGCGCCCGACCAGCGTGACCGCCGCGCATGGGGCGATCACCTTGACCCGGCAAACCTTGGCCAGGTCCGCGGCCAGCGCCGCCACGGCGTCGGAATCGAGCAGGTTCTCGGTCGGATCAAGCGACACCGTGACGTTGGTCTCTGCCGAACCGATCAGGTCCACCGACAGGCCGTGGCGGCGGAAGGTGTCGAACACGTCGGCGAGGAAGCCGACCTGCTGCCACATGCCTACCGATTCCATTGACACCAGGGTGATGTTCGAGCGTGTCGAGATCGCCTTCACGCTGGGCGCGGCCTCGCGTACCTGCGGGCCGATTTCCGTACCTTCCATTTGTGGGTTGTAGGTGTCCTTGATCCAAAGCGGCACGCGCGGCGAGCGCAGCGGCGACAGGCAGCGCGGATGCAACACCTTGGCCCCGGTGGTGGCGATCTCCTGGGCTTCCTCGTAGTCGAGCTGGCGCAGCAGCCGGGCGCTCGGCACCTGCTTCGGATTGGCGCTGAACATGCCCGCCACATCGGTCCAGATCTCCACCCGCGCGGCCTTGAGAATGGCCCCGAAGCAGGCTGCGGAAGTATCCGAACCGCCTCGTCCCAGCAGTACGCATCGACCGCCCTCATCGCGGGCGATGAAACCCTGGGCAATCATCACTTCGCCACGCGTCGCCAGGTCGGCGGCCAGCGCAGGGTCCGGACGGGCATCGACCGTGGCCGAAAGCATGCGCGTGCGCGGGTTCTGGTTGGGCAGTGAAATCGCTCGCAGGCACTGGCGTGAATCGATCCACTGCGTGGGCAGGCCGGAGGCGGTTAGGAAGGCTGCGCCAAGCGCACTGGAAAGCAGCTCGCCGTGCGCATGCACCTGGGCCTTCCAGGCCAATGCGTCGTCCACTACCGGACCGGCTGCAGCCAGGGCGCGCAGGTCATCCAGACGTGCGGCGACGTTGGTGGGCATCGGCATCTGCATGTCGCGCAGCAATTCGGCGTGACGCTCGAACAATCGATCCGCAGCCGCCTTGCGTTCACCGGCATCGTTTTCGTTGCTCATGGCCTTCAGCGCGTCGGTGACGCCGGCCAGGGCCGAGACCACCAGCAGCACGCGTACGCCCTCGGCGCGGCGCGTGCAAGCCAGTTCGAGAATATTTCGCCAGCGCTCGACGCTGGCGACACTGGTACCACCGAATTTCATCACCACCCAGGGTGCGTCGGCAGGAAGCGGGGAAAGGGAAGCGCTCACGATGCTCCAGTCAAGACGATCAAGTTCATCCCATGCAGTGTGCCCGCACGGGCGCAAAAGGCAACGCCCGCCATTATGGCGTTTGGCAGTGGTCGTCCGCTAACGCTAGTCTGACTCGCTTGTCTCACCAACGGATACCGCACCACCATGACCACGCGCCGCTATGCCGAGATCGATGTTTTCACCGCCGAGCCACTCCTGGGGAACCCGCTGGCCGTGATCATCGACAGCGAGGGCCTGGACGGCGCACGCATGCAACATATCGCGAACTGGCTCAATTTTTCCGAGACCACGTTTCTGCTGCCGCCCACCACCCCGCAAGCGGACTACCGCGTGCGCATCTTCACGCCACGCCAGGAACTGCCGTTCGCCGGGCACCCCAGCGTGGGCAGCGCCTACGTCGCCATGACGTCCGGCCGGGTCCGCGCGGATGCGCGCACGCTGGTCCAGGAATGCGCCGCCGGCTTGCTGCCGGTGCGGGTCGAGGGTGAGGACAGCCAGCGCAAGATCCACGTACGCGCGCCCGAAGCCACACGCAATGCACTGTCCGAAGCCGATGCCGATGCCCTTGCACAGGCACTTGGAGCACGCTTCGTGCGCCCGCCCGGCAACGTCTGCAACGGCCCAAACTGGCTGACCTGCGATCTCGGCGAAAGCCCCGCAGTTCGCGCCCTGCGTCCGGACATGATCACCCTTGCATCCATCACCGATCGACTCGGCGCCGTGGGTGCCTGCGTATTCGGTCGGACACTAGACGGCATCGCGGACATGGCCGTTCGTGCATTCTGTCCCGCCGACGGCATCCCCGAGGATCCAGTCACCGGAAGCGCCAACGCCGCCATTGCGCACGACCTTTTCGCGCATGACGGACTGCAGGCCTATGGCCGGCGTTATCGCGCCAGCCAGGGGCGCGAGGTCGGACGCGACGGCAGCGTCGAGATCGAGGTCGACGCCGACGGAAAGATCCATGTCGGCGGAGCATGCACCCTGGTCGTCCAGGGCACGCTGCACGTCGACTAGCGCCAGGCCACGGGCTTGCGCCGACACCACCGGAACCGCATGCTCGACAGCTTGCGGAAAGGGGCATGCATGCAGCACAACGAGCAACCGGTGAACTACCTGCGCCGCCTGGGTGCAGGATCGGCGGCAATGATGGTGGTCGGCGGGGTGATCGGCGGCGGCATTTTCGTCAATCCGGCCACGGTCGCGCAACGCACAGGATCCGGCACCAGCCTGATGATCCTGTGGCTGGTCGGCGGCCTGCTGACCCTGGCCGGCGCGTTGTGCTTTGCGGAGCTGGGCGTGCGCAGACCACAGGCGGGCGGCAGCTACATCTATCTGCGCGAGGCCTTCGGGCCGCTGCCGGCGTTCCTGTTCGGCTGGACCATGCTGCTGGTCAACTATTCCGGATCCATCGCCGCTGTAGGCATGATCTTCGGCCGCTATGCATGCGTGGCGATCGGTCTGCCGCTGACCTTCGTGCGGCCTGTCGGCATTGGCGCACTGGTGCTGCTGGCGGGGATCAACGGATTCGGCATCCGCGCGGGAGCCTTCGTGCAGAACCTGTTCACGCTGCTCAAGCTGCTGGCGGTGGCCGTGCTGGTGGTCACCGGCCTGGCCTGGGCCGGTGCCGGGGACCTTGGCCGCGCTTTCGCGCCCGATCCGCATGCCCACCTGCCCGCATGGGCCCTGGCCGGCGCGCTGCTGCCGGTGCTGTTCTCGTACAGCGGGTTCGCCTATGTCAACAACATCGCCGGCGAGATCCGCGAACCGGGACGCAACCTGCCGCGCGCGCTGGGCCTGGGCATGCTTCTGGTGCTGGGCTGCTACGTGCTGGTCAACATCGCCTACATGGCGGCGCTGGGCCACGACGGGCTGGCCGCCAGCGCCACGCCAGCGGCCGACGTCATGCAACGCATCTTTGGCGATGCGGGCAAGCGCATCATCGCCGTCGGCATCGCCATCTCCACATTCGGCTACTGCAACATCGCCATGATCGGCAGTGCCCGTGTGTTTCAGGTGATGGGGACGGACGGCGTGTTCTTCCGCTCGGTGGCGCGCCTGCATCCGCGCTGGCATACGCCCAACATCGCCCTGCTGCTGATCACTGGCTGGGCCGTGGCACTGAGTCTTTCGGGGACCTACAACCAGCTGCTGGATTACGCCACCATTGGAGACTGGCTGGGCTACGCTGCCACCGTGGCCACACTGTTCTGGTATCGCCAGTTGCTGGACGACACGCCCAACGGCTACCGCACCCCGCTGTATCCACTGACACCGCTGGCGTTCATTGCGATGGTGATGCTGGTGATTGCGATCATGCTCGCCACGCGTCCGTTCAACGTCGGCATCGGACTTTTGATCATTGCCGCGGGCGTACCCGTATATGCTTTCTGGCACCGTTTGTTCAGTCGCTGACAGCTAGGCTTTGCCACAATCCACGAATCGTCGCTTCCGGGAGTCCGCTGACCGTGCCAGTACCCCCCGTCCAGAAACCACCGGACACCATCGTTCCGGTCAAGCCTCGTCAGGGCATCCACCTGGCGATCAACGGTGAACCGTACCTGCATACCGGCGATCCGGACATGCCACTGCTGTGGTACCTGCGCGACGTGCTTCGCTTGACCGGTACGCGCTACGGCTGTGACCGGCGACAATGCGGCGCCTGCACGATACTGGTCGATGGCAAGCGCGCCCTGGCCTGTGAAAGGCCGATGCGGACAGTGGCCGGCAAGAATCTCACCACGGTGGAAGGACTGGTCGGTCCCGATGGTGCCCTGCATGAGCTGCAGCAAGCCTGGATCGACGAGGATGCCGTGCTCTGCGGCTACTGCCAGCCGGGCTGGCTGATGGCTGCGGCCGATCTGCTGCGGCAAACACCCGATCCCTCCGATGCCGACATCAACGCCCTGCCCAATCTGTGTCGCTGCGGCAGCCAGCCACGCATCCGTCGCGCGATCCATCGCGCTGCCCGTCAACTCAGGGGATCAAGCACGTGAGTCTGCGCGTTCGTCTGTCACGCC
>NZ_JAQIBU010000356.1 GCF_027858935.1 Oleiagrimonas sp.
CAGCTGGCCGATAGCCGTATCCGTGAGCGTTTGCGCACCGGGGGAGAGGCCCGCGACAACCAGGCCCTGCTGGCGGCGCTGGATGCCAGTCCTGCACGCGTGAAGGTGGTGGTCGATGCCACCGCCAGCGAGACCCTGGCAGGTACCCATGCTCACTGGCTCTCGCATGGCTATCACGTGGTCACGGCCAACAAGTCGGCGTCCGGCGGCAATCTGGCCGGCTGGCATGCAGTGCGCGCCGCAGTACAGCACAGTGGCAGCCAGTATGGCGATGCGGCTACCGTGGGTGCCGGTCTTCCAGTACTTTCCTCCCTGCGACGCCTGCGCGCCTGCGGTGATGAGCTTCTGGCGCTGGAAGGCGTGTTTTCCGGTTCGCTGTCATGGCTGTTCAGCGAGTACGACGGACGTGTTCCGTTTTCGGTGCTGCTTTGCAGGGCGCGCGAATTGGGCTACAGCGAACCGGATCCGCGCGACGACCTTTCCGGCCAGGATGTGGCACGCAAGCTGCTGATCCTGGCGCGCAGCGCCGGATTCGCGCTCGAATCCGACGACGTCGAGGTCGAGAACCTGGTGCCCGAGGCGCTGCGCGCACTGCCGCTGAAGGTCTTCCTCGAGCGCGTGCACGAGCTGGACGAGTCGCTCGCGGCGCGCCACGCCGAAGCCCTCGCGCAGGGCGGCGTGCTGCGCTATCTGGCCCAGTTGGACCGGCATGGCCGCGCTCGCGTCGGACTGCGCATCGTACAGCCGGGCCATCCGGCCGCGCCGCTCTCGGGCACCGACAACCAGTTCGCCCTGACCACCTCGCGCTACAACGTCCAGCCGCTGGTCATCCAGGGCCCGGGCGCAGGCGCCGAAGTCACCGCTCAGGCCTTGCTTGGAGATATCCTGGAAATCATCCGTCCGCTTGCCTGAGATGCAGCCATCCAGGTGCATCCGGTGCTGTCGTGGCGAGTTGCAGGGTCACCTCCACCGGAACTTCAGACACATCTGCAAGCTGCAGAGGGTGGATGGACCACCACCTTCGTTCCGTGAGAGCGGCCACGTGCTGCAAGCTTCCCCGGGACGAACGAAAACGCACCGCCATGACGGTGCGTTTTCTGGAGGGTGGGCCGATGCGGTGCCGAAGCCCTTGGGTCAATGTGGATGGTGACTATCGGTAATGCGCTCGGCTTCGTCTTCCTCGGGCGGGATGAGCGGTTGGTCCAGGTCGACCGTGCCCTCGGCTTCCCCGATCTGGATGGCCTCGATGGACGGTGTGCGCCAGCCGGACTTCACGCCCCACAGGAAGAACGCCAGCCCGATCACCGCGACCACGGCAAGATCCCAGCCGTAGGGAATGTAGCCCAGGCCGCCGAACTGCGAACTGCCGATGCGCGAGACCACAGCCAGTGCGACCAGATAGAACACCAGCCACCAGGCGCCCTTCATCTGCCGGCCGAAGTCATGCCAGCCGCCTTTGGCCATGTAGTAGAAATACAGCGGCAATGCGATCACGATCAGCAGGATGATCTGTCCGGTCAGTGGCCACTTGGCCCAGTAAAGCAGTTCGGCCGACATGATGAACGCGACCGCAGAGATCAGTGACAAGCCCTTCAGCCGGAACGGACGGTGCAATTCCGGTGCCGTGCGGCGCAGCGTCATCACGCTGACCGGTCCGGTCAGATAGGAGATGATGGTGGCCACCGAGATCACCGCTGCCAGCGAATCCCAGCCGCGGAAGAAGAACAGGAAGATGAACGCCACCACGAGGTTCAGCCACATCGCCGGACGCGGCACGCCCCACTTCGGATGCACCGTGCCGAAAATCTTTGGCAGCGTGCCGTTGCGCTCCATGCCGTAGACCATGCGTGCGGTGGAGGCGGTGTAGGTCATGCCGGTGCCGCTGGGACTGATGAAGGCGTCGGTGTACAGCAGCATGGCCAGCCAGTTGAGGTTGACGATCAGCGCCAGCTCCGCGAACGGCGAGCTGAAGTCGATGCCGTGCCAGCCGGCCTTGACCAGCATCTGCTGCGGCACCGAACCCAGGTAGGCGACCTGCAACAGCACGTAGATGATGGTGGCCAGCACGATCGCGCCGATGATGGCGAAGGGAATGCTGCGTCCCGGGTTGCGCGCCTCGCCGGCAAGGTTCACCGGGCTCTGGAAGCCATTGAAGCTGAACACGATGCCGGCCGTGGCCACGGCCGTGAGGATGGCGGCAAAGTCGTTGGTATGGCTGCCGCCGTTCACGCCCACATTGAAGTTGGCGTGGTGAAAGCCGCTGGCGATCAGGGCGATGCCGGTGGCGGCCGGGATCACCAGCTTGATGATGGTGATCACGGTATTGGAGCGGGCAAACAGCTTCACGCTCCAGAAGTTGAGCAGGAAGTACATGATCACCAGCAGCCCGGCCAGGGCCAGGCCCAGGTGGCTCAGTTCGCCGTGCTTGCCGGGCATGGCGTGGTAGAGGTTCTGGGCCCACTGCCACTTCCAGCCGGACATGTACTGAACCGAGGCCTCGGCCTCGACCGGGATCACCGAGACGATCGCGATCCAGTTCGACCAGGCGGCGATGAAGCCGACCAGCGAGCCGTGCGAATAGTGGCCATAGCGCACCATGCCGCCGGATTCCGGGAACATCGCACCCAGTTCTGCATAGGTCAGAGCGATCGACATGATGATCGCCGCGCCCAGCACCCAGGCCCAGATGGCGCCGGGACCGGCCAGCTTGGCGGCGTTCCAGGCACCGAACAGCCAGCCCGAGCCGATGATCGAGCCCAGGCCGGTGTACATCAGCGCCCAGGGGCCGACGTCGCGATGGATCGAGGATTCGTTGGTCATGCGGTTTCCTGAGTGCCGCCGAATGGCGAATGCGTAGAGATAAAGGCGACGATCTTTGCAGATTCGGGACCTGCGTGTCATCTACCGCAGGTCATGCTCCGGCCATCCCAGCAAGGCGTTGGCCGTGGCCGTCTCGCATCGGGCACAATAGCTGCGCCGGGCCCGTGCATGTGCGGATCGGTGCCATCTGCGAAAGCGATGGCGACAGGGGGCTTGGTATGCAGCGGGGGCAACAGGCAAAGCGGAGCGGAACGCGATCCGCGCCACTGCGATGCAGGGCGCGGCGGACAGCGTATGGGGCTGGCCTGGTGGCGCTGTGGGCCATGAGCCTGGCGTGGATGGGCGCACATGCGGCCGAACGCCAGGTCGACATGCAGGCTTTCGCGCCCGAGCAGGGACTGAACAGCCTGGCGGCCAATGTGCTGCTGCGCGATCGGCAGGGCGTGCTCTGGGTGGGCACGGACAGCGGGCTGTTCCGCTTTGACGGTGAGCGTTTCGTTGCCGTGTCTACGGGGAACGACGGCCTGCAGCTGCACGTCAATGACCTGTATCAGGCAGCTTCGGGGCAGCTCTGGATCGGTGCCGCACGGCATCTGTACCTGTGGCAGCACGAGCGCCTGCGGCGCGTGGCCGATGTGCCCGTGGACGACCTGCGCCGGATCGCAGGCGATGGCGGCCAGGGGGTCTACGTGCGCCACGAGCACCGGCTGCTGCATGTGACTGCGGATGGCCGGGTGACCAAGGTGGCGTGGCCGCAGGCGCTGTCCACGGGGGCGCTCACGGACGGCCCGCTGCTGTGGCATGACGGGCATCTATGGACCAGTTGCGGTCCATCTCTGTGCATGCGCGATGCCGGCGCAACCGCCGTGTGGGGCACCGATCGCGGGGTCCCGGTCGACCAGTGGATCAGCATGCGCGCCGACGCCCGCGGCGGCCTTTGGGTGGGGGGCAACCACCATCTTGTGCACCTGAAGGCCGGTGCGAAGCGGTTCGAGGCGGTGGCGAGCGCCAATCCGCTCGATGCGCTCGCCGTGGACGGGCAGGGCCGCGTGCTGGCCGCCAGCGCCGGTCATGTCAGCCGATGGGACGGCGCACGCTGGATGGACTTCGGCGACAGCGGCAACCTGCAGTCGGCCCACCTTCGCGACCTTTGCTTCGATCGGTCCGGCGCGGTCTGGCTGGCCAGCGCCGGGCGCGGGGTGTTCCGCTGGCGCGGCTATGGCCGGTTCCGCAACTGGGGCGTGGCCCAGGGCCTGGATAGCGTCCCGACCTGGGCCATCGCCCGCGATGGCGATGGACGCCTGTGGCTGGGCAACCAGCGTCACGGCAACCTGCTCGAGCCGGGCGCCCGGCGACTATCGCCATGGCCAGCGGCGATGCGCCGCCCGGGCTGGACCGACGCGGTCGCCGTGTTGCCGCATGGCCGCAGCGTGTGGGTGATCTACAATCGGGGCACGGTGGTGCGTTACAACCTGGACAGCCAGCGCGCGGAGCAGGTGGCGCAGAACCTGGGCTGGGTCAAGTTCGGTCTGCTCGACGGCACGGGCCGGATCTGGTTCGGCACCCATGGCGGCCTGTGGCGGATCGACCGTCCGGATGCACCGCAACCCCAGGTTCGGCGGATGGGTACGGGCCTGCCGGACAATACCAACTATCTGAGTGCGACCCGAGATGCGTCCGGGCGGATCTGGCTTGCCACGTCCCACGGCCTGTTGCGCTTCGCGCAGCAGAGGTTCACCCGCATGCGGCTGCCCGGCGCGCCAGCTCCGGGTGGGTACAGTGGTGTGGCCGCAACCACAGACGGCCGCTTGTGGGTGGCGCCCGTGGCGGGCGGACTGCGCTGGACCCGGCCGCAACCGGGGAATGCGCTGAGCATGCATGCCATCGAGGACCCCTTGCTCGAGCGCACCGCGCTGTATTCCCTGGAGGCCGATCACGCCGGCCGCCTGTGGGCCACCAGTGACGCGGGCGTCGACGTGCTCGATCATGGCCACTGGCAACGGCTGGACCGGGACGATGGCCTGGCCTGGAACGATGTGGCCCCGGGCGCGTTCCTGGAGGATGCCGACGGTTCGGTCTGGCTGGGGACCAGTGGCGGCGTCTCGCATGTGCTGCATCCGCAGCGTCTGCTCTCACCGCAAGTGGCGGCGCCGGTGATCCTCGAGGCGGACTATGGCGGCAAGCGGCTTTCGGCCGGTCCCGCGCAACGACTGGACTGGAACGGCCGTGCCCTGACCGTGCAGTTGGCCAGCACCGGAGTGGTGCATCCGGCCACGCGCCATATCGAGTATCGGCTGGATGATGGGACGGATGATGCCGGCTGGGAAACCACCACCTCGAACCTGCTGCGCTATGCCGCGCTGTCTCCGGGGCACTATCGTTTCCTGGCGCGGGTGAACGCCCCCGCGCTGCGGGCGCGCTCGCAGTCGACCACGTTCGACCTGGTCGTGGTGCCACCCTGGTGGCGCAGCCCCTGGGCGTTCGCAGGATATGCGCTGCTGACGTTGCTTGCGCTGCTGGCTCTGTGGCGACTGCGCAGTACGCAATTGCTGCGTCGGCAAGCGGTGCTCGAACACCTGGTCGATGTGCGCACGCGGGAACTGGAAGCGGACAAGCGCGCCCTGGAGGCGACCCGGCGGGCACTGGAGTACGAAGCCACGCATGATGCGTTGACCGGGTTGCTCGCGCGCGGCGCGGCGGTGAAACTCCTTGGCGCTGCCTTGCGCGAGGCGACCACTCGGTTGCGCCCCATGGTGGTGGCCCTGATCGACCTGGATCACTTCAAGCAGGTCAACGACAACTACGGTCACCTGACTGGCGACGCAGTGCTCGTGCAGTGCGCGCAGCGGTTGCGGCGGATGACGCCTGAATCCGCCGTGCTGGGCCGTTTCGGAGGGGAAGAGCTGCTGGCAATCTGGCCCGGACTCTCGCGTGCAGACGATGTCGAGGGTCGCTTCGCGTCGCTGGTCGAGGCCGAGTATGTCGATGGCGCGAACCGGCTGCGGGTGAGCTGTTCGGTCGGCGTCACCTGGATACGCCCCGGGGATGATGTCGAGTCGGTGCTGCGTCGCGCGGACGCCGCCCTGTACCAGGCCAAGGCATTGGGCCGCGCGCGGGTCGAACGCAGCGAATAGTCGGGCGTGGACGTCGCGCCAACCAACGTTTCAGCATTCGATGACGTTCACCGCCAGGCCGCCGCGCGAGGTTTCCTTGTACTTGTCCTTCATGTCGCGGCCGGTATCGCGCATGGTGCGGATCACCTTGTCCAGCGATACGCGATGCTTGCCGTCGCTCTTCATGGCCATGCGGCTGGCGTTGATGGCCTTGATCGCGCCCATCGCGTTGCGTTCGATGCACGGGATCTGCACCAGTCCGCCGATCGGGTCGCAGGTCAGGCCAAGGTTGTGCTCCATGCCGATTTCGGCGGCATTCTCCACCTGGCTCAGGCTTGCGCCCAGTGCGGCAGCCAGTCCACCTGCGGCCATCGAACAGGCCACGCCGACCTCGCCCTGGCAGCCGACCTCGGCGCCCGAGATGGAGGCGTTTTCCTTGTACAGGATACCGATGGCACCTGCCGTGAGCAGAAACTCGAACACGCCTTCGCAGTTGGAACGCGGCTGGAAGCGGTCGTAGTAATGCAGCACGGCCGGGATGATCCCGGCGGCGCCGTTGGTCGGCGCGGTGACCACGCGACCGCCGGCGGCGTTCTCCTCATTCACGGCCAGCGCATACAGGTTGACCCAGTCCAGGATACTCAGCGGATCCTTCAGCGCAGCCTCGGGCCGGTCGCGCAGCTCGGCGTACATGGCCGGTGCGCGGCGCGTCACGTGCAGGCCGCCGGGAAGCTCGCCGGGCGAGCGCACGCCACGCTCGACGCAGTCCTGCATCGCCTGCCAGATGACCAGAAGCTTCTCGCGGATGTCCGCCTCGTTGCGCCAGACCTTCTCGTTCGCGAGCATCAGTTCCGAGATGCGCAGGTCGTGCCTGGCGCACAACGCCAGCAGTTCGTCGCCGGATGAGAATGGGTAGGGCTGCGGGGTGGTGTCGGCCACGATGCGGTCCTCGGCCGCATCATCGTGGTTGACCACGAAGCCGCCACCGACCGAGTAGTACTCGCGGCTGGCCAGTTCGTTGCCGTCGGCGTCGAAGGCCTTGTAGCGCATGCCGTTGGTGTGGAACGGCAGTTTCTGGCGCTTGTTGAAGAGCAGGTCACGTTTTTCGTTGAATTCGATCTCGTGCCTGCCGAGCAGGTGGATACGGCCGCTGTCGCGGATGCGCTTGAGCGTGTCCGCGATGGCATCGGGATCGACCGTGTCCGGCCATTGGCCCTCGAAGCCCAGCAGCACGGCCTTGTCGGTGCCGTGGCCGCGGCCGGTCATGGCCAGCGAGCCGTGCAGTTCGCATTGCACGCGTGCGACCTTGTCCAGCAGCCCCTTGCGGTCCAGCCATTGCTCGGTGAAGCGCGCGGCCGCGCGCATCGGCCCCACGGTGTGCGAGGACGATGGCCCGATGCCGATCTTGAACAGGTCGAAAATGCTGACTGCCATGGCTACGGTTCGCTGCGGTTCGCTAAACTGCCATTGTACGGGCTTGCCGGGGCGCGAATGAACCGTTTGACTGAACTGATTCTCTACCAGCGCGACGACTGCCACCTGTGCGACCAGGCGCTGGCGGTGATGGCGGCCGCGCGCGCGCCGGATTTCCGCAGTATCTGGATCGACGATGAACCGGACCTGGAGGACCGCTACGGCGTGCGCGTGCCGGTGCTCAGGCACGTACCCAGCGGCCGTGAGCTGGACTGGCCGTTCAATGCCGCGGACGTGCAGCGGCTGGTTGCCGGGGGCTGAGGCTCCAGCGCCGGAGCGCAGCGCTCAGTGGGCGGGCAGCGACGTCATCTCCAGATGCCCGTGCACCGGAATCTGCTTGCTGATGGCCGACCAGTCCGAACCGGTGCCGAGCTTGAAGTTCAGCCGGTTCAGCGTGGTGTCGACGTCCAGCGTGGCGTGGTCGCCATTGCGCTTGAAGTCCACCTTCAGGGTCACCGGCTGCTTCATGCCGTTGAGGTCCAGCATGCCGTGGGCGACGATGCCGCCGGCGGTCTTGTCGAAGGACTTCGTGGTGAAATGCGCAGTCGAGTCGCTGGCAGTGTCGAAGAAATCCGGCCCGGTCAGGGTCTGGTTGCGCTCGGGACTCTTGGTGTCGACGCTGGCAAGCTGCACGGTGACGTCGAAGCGGGCCTGCTCCAGGTGCGCGGGGTCGAAACTGATCTTCGCGTCGAAGGTCTTGAACGTGCCGTGGAAGGTCTCGCCCTGGAAGCTGCCAGTGAAGCCCAGTGTGCTGTGGGCGGGGTCGACCTTCCAGTCCTGCGCGCCGGCGGTCAGGGGCAGGGCGAGGAGCAAGAGTGCGATAAGGGTTTTCATGAATCAGGATCTCCTTGGCGGCGTCCCGGAAGCATGCGCCTGAGGGTGGCGTCGCGGTCGACGAAGTGATGGCGCAGGGCCGCAGCCGCATGCAGCACGGCGAGGACGATCAGGCACCAGAAAAGGGTTTCGTGAAGTCCGGCGGCGAAGTGGCGCAGGTGCGGCGCCGGCCCGCCGGTGAGACTGGGCATGCGTACCAGGCCCCACCAGTGCAGCGGGCGCAGCGCGCTGGCCGAGTCGAACAGCCAGCCCGACAGTGGAACCGCGAACAGCAGCACGTACAGCGCGCCATGGGTGAGGCTGGCCACGCGCCGCTGCCAGTCCGGCATCGGTAGATGCGGCGGGCGGCCGTCGAACAGTCGCCATGCGATGCGCAGCACGGCCAAGGCCAGGATCGTCAGGCCGATCGACTTGTGCAGGTTGTAAATCGCGAACACGCTGGGTTTCTTGGGCAGGTTGACCATCACCAGGCCGATCGTGCCCTGGGCCAGGATCAGCAGCACGATCAGCCAGTGGAAGGCCTGCTGCACCGCGCCCCAGTGTTTGGCGTTATTGCGAAGTGGCATGTGTCGCGGCTCCGTGCTCGTAGCGGTGGCGTGCATCGGCATCCTTGAGTGCCTCGATCTGAAGGCCCACATTGACCATGCGTCCGATCGAGCCTGGATTGCGCGAGATGCCGAAAGCGTAGCGGTCCAGTTGCGCGCGCCCGGAAAAACCCGCCACGGTGTTCATCTCGAATATGGTCCTGCCGACGCGATTGACGGTGAAGGCGATGATGACCTTGTGCGTATGGCCGCGCAGGGTCAGGGTGCCATCCATCAGGCCGTCGTGCGG
>NZ_JAQIBU010000104.1 GCF_027858935.1 Oleiagrimonas sp.
TACACGGTGCGTGAACGCACCGTGTTCAACGCGATCCTGGGCATCTCGTGGTTCTGGTTCTTCGGAGCCACGCTGACCGTGCAACTGCCGTTGTACACGCGCTCGTATCTTGGCGGTGACGCCAGCGTGCTGACACTGGCGCTGGCCCTGTTCTCGATCGGTGTCGGTGTCGGATCACTGCTGTGCGAGAAGCTCTCCGGCGGCAAGGTGGAGCCGGGCCTGGTGCCACTGGGGGCGGCCGGGATGACGCTGTTCGGGATTGACCTTTTCCTGGTGCGCCCGCACGAGGCAGCGGTACGCGGGCAGAACTGGTGGCAGGTGTTGAGCGCGGCGGGAGGCTGGCATCTGGCGCTGGACCTGACCCTGATCGGGGTCATGTCCGGGTTCTACATCGTGCCGCTGTTTGCCTTGGTACAGTCGCGTGCCGAGCGCAGCAAGCTGTCGCGGGTGATCGCCGGGACCAATATCCTCAATGCCCTGTTCATGGTGCTTGCGGCGGGTTTTGGCATCGGCCTGCTGAAGGCGGGCCTGGATGTACCCGAGCTGTTTCTTGTGGTGGCGCTGATGAATGCCGTGGTGGCGGTGTACATCTTCACCCTGGTGCCGGAATTCCCGCTGCGCTTCCTTGGCTGGCTGGTGGTCAACACGCTCTACCGCATTCGTTGCCGACATATCGACCGCATCCCCGAGACCGGTCCGGCACTCATGGTATGCAATCACGTGGCCTTTACCGACCCGATGATCCTGATGGCCTGTGTGCGGCGTCCGGTACGCTTCGTGATGGACTACCGGATCTACCGGATGCCGGTGCTGAAGTCGCTGTTCCGCATGGCCGGTGCGATCCCGATCGCCGGTCGCAAGGAGGACCCGGCTTTGCTGCAGGCGGCCTTCGAGGCCATCGACCAGGCACTGGCCGCGGGCGAGGTGGTGTGTATCTTTCCCGAGGGCGGGCTGACGCTGGATGGCCAGATCGCGCCGTTCCGGCCCGGAGTCGAGCAGATCCTCCAGCGGCGCCCGGTACCGGTGGTGCCGATGGCGCTGCGCGGGTTGTGGGGCAGCGTGTTCAGTCGCCGGGACAGCATGCTGGGCCGTGCACGCCTGCCGCGACGTTTCCGCGCCCGGGTGGAGCTGGATACGGGTGAAATGATGATGCCCCACAACGCCTCGTTGCAGGCCCTGGAGCAACGAGTGCGGGATCTGCGAGGCGAGGACGCCTGAGGACATCGCGTTCGCCTCAGACGAACCAGCCGCCAAGCACGATAAGGGCGGCAATGGCCAACCAGACCATCAGTACACGCATGAGCAGGCGGCGGGCGTCATCCAGCTCCACCAGAGCATCGCTGGTGTCCTGGTCCGGACCCTCATCTCCTGCCTCGACGTCGGCATCGACACTGGCGCAGGCCACGGCGGAAAGAAAGTCCGGGTCGAAGCTGCGCGCGGCATTGCCGGGATCGGCATGCCAGGCACGCCAGGCCTTGATCACGGCCTCAAAGTCCGACACCAGGGCCATGGCGAACACCATCAGATGCGCGGGAACCCAGTCCAGGATCTCGCCCAGGCGTCGCGCGACCACGCGCCCGCGTGTGGGGCCGGGTTCGACTTTAGCATTCGTGGCAGGCGGCTCTGCTGTGGCGTCGACCCGTGCATGCTCGTCTTCCTCTTCGACGTCCGTTGCGTCGGGGTCCGGTACGGGGTCGGGTGCTGCTTGCACCAGCAGCAACCGGTTCAGGCGGTAACCGAGCGCGCCGATCGGCCCAAGCAGCAGGAACCAGAAGAGCACCGCGAATCTTCGGCGCAATCCGGACCATACGGCAGCTTCGACCAGATGCGGTGCGGTGAAGGGCAGCCGGGAATGATCATCGGTGGAGCGCAGCATTTGCGCGGCTTGCTCGCGTCCGGCGCGATCCGGCGCCTTGAGCACGGCGTTGACATCCTGCTCCAGATCCCGCGGCCCCAGGCTGTAGGCCAGCACGCAACCGGCGAAAATGGCCCACAGGACCATCATCAACGGTAAGTGCGAGAGCACGTAGGAGAGCACCAGGCAGACCAGCAGCGGCGGCAGCAGGGTCCAGGCCACGAAGGCCCCACCGTCGTTCTCGGAGTGGTGGGCGGTCCAGCGATGAAACCAGCCGTGGCGACGGTAACTGGGGATGGTGGGCAGCAGCTGGATCAGCAGCAGTACCACCAGGACAACCAGTAGACGGATAGCCATGAGGGGGTGTGCTCCTGCGGACGGCAAATGCGGTGTCGACGATTGTAGCGTGCGCAGGATGTCAGGTCTGTTTTGCCCCGGCCTTGAGTCGGGCCAGCTCGATCCCGGACCGGGCGCGCAGCCAGTGCTCGATCAGTCGGCAGGAGACCGACAAGGGTGAGGGCGTGATCAGCTCGCCCTTTTCGATGCCATCCACGATCTGTTCGGGTGTGAACCAGTCGGCATGCTCCAGTTCGCCGTCGCGAAGTTCGATGCCGCGGGCGCTGGCCTGCGCGGTGAAGCCGAGCATCAACGAGGCCGGGAACGGCCACGGTTGCGAGGAGTGATAGCTGCAGTCGGTGACCTTGACTCCGGATTCCTCGAACACTTCACGGCGCACTGCATCCTCCAGCGACTCGCCCGGTTCGACAAAGCCGGCCAGGGTGGAGTAAAGACCGGACGGCCAACTGGACTGACGGCCCAGCAGGCAGGCCCCCTGATGCTCGACGATGACGATGATGGCCGGATCGCTGCGCGGGAACTGCAAGCCACCACAACGCGCGCAGGCGGCGCGATGGCCGGCGGCGACAAGCTGCAATGGACCGCCGCAGCGCGGGCAGAAACGGGTGCGGTCCTGCCAGTGGGCAAGGCCGCTGGCGTAGGCGTACAGCCCGGCATCGAAGGCGTTGAACAGGCGGCCCGCCTTGCGCAGATCCTGGCGTGCGGTGCCCAGTGCGGCGTCGACCTTTTCGGTCTGCTCGGCATTCAGATGCAGCATGAAATGACCGCGATTCCCGGCCACGCCAAGCAGGCTGGCCGGGACTTGCGCAAGCAGTGACTGACGTTCGTCCGGCGACAGCCAGCGCGGTGCATCGACGCCGGAATCGACCAGCAGGCGGGTGTCGGGATCCAGCAGCAGGAAGCGGGTGCCGACCTCACGTTCCAGGGCATCCAGCCAGGAGCGGTCCTCACGGCGTTCGGCCACGCGGTCGAGTTCCAGGCCGGTGAAGGCGTTCAGTGCATTGGGGGGGCCGGAATCCACGGATCCAGGCGGAGCTACATCGAGAATGAGGAGCCGCAGCCACAGGTGGTCGTGGCATTGGGATTGCGGATCACGAACTGCGAGCCGCTGAGGCTTTCCGAATAGTCGATCTCGGCGCCGCCCAGGTACTGCAGCGAGAGCGGATCGACCAGCAGGGTCACGCCTTCCTTGTCCAGCGCCAGGTCATCGTCGGCCTGTTCGTCGTCAAAGGTGAAACCATACTGGAACCCCGAGCAGCCGCCGCCGCTGATGTACACCCGCAGCTTCAGGGCCGGGTTGCCTTCTTCCTCGATCAGCTCGCGCACCTTGTGTGCTGCGGCATCGGTAAACACCAGCGGTACCCCGCCGGTGCGGTAGTCGGGCATGTCGATGGTGACGGTGTTCATGGCATCCAGTGTGGCGTGTCAGGGAGTGCGCGGCAAGCCGGCGTCATTCAGAAATGGGGCCGGCCGGCGGCGGCTCAAGCCCCGCACCGGTTCATTTGTTTACGGCTTCGTGCACATCCCCGGGAACTTCCTCGACGTCCTGGTCTGCGATATCGAGCTTGGGCAATTGCCGTTGTTCATCTTTCTGGTGAACCATGCGGCCATTGACCTGCGCGCCTGCCGCCATTTCCAGGACCCGGTAGTGCACATCGCCCTCGACAACCGCCTGGGCGGCCAGTTCGAGGCGTTCGGTGGCGTGGATGTTGCCCTTGACCGTACCGTTGACGACCGCGTGCGGGACATGCACCTCGCCGGTGACGCGTCCCTGCTCGCTGAGCGTGAATACGGCGCTGCTCTCGGCTTCGGCGCTGACACTGCCTTCGATGATCCCGTCCAGGTGCAAGGCGCCGCTGAACAGCACGTCTCCGCGTATCCGGGTGCCCGAGGCGATCAGGCTGGTATCGCTGGTATGGCTGTCGGTCGTGGCGGGTCGACGTTGGTTATTGTTCCACATGGTCGTTCTCCGGATTTTTCAGCGCGTCCGACCAGGACATGCTCTGGGTGATGGTTTTACCGTGTTGGGGCTTGAGATGGATATGCAGCCGGTTCGGGGTGAAGTCCTTGGGCAGCATGATGGTGCCGTGCAGCTGCTGGAAGTACTTGAACTTGAAGTCCAGCCCGTTTTTCTGGTCGGGTGCGCTGATGTCCTTCCAGCGCAGGCGGCGCAGCGAACCGGCACGCACACCATCGATATCCACGTCGGCCACGCCGCTCTCCTCGTCGCCACGCTTGGCGTTGCGGGTCAGGGTCAGCGTGATGTTCCAGGCTTTCGAGTGCGGCAGGGGTTGCAGGTTCACCGTCTGCAGTTGCAGACCCTGATGCTGAGCCCCGCCGCCGACCAAGCGTGAATAGAATGCCAGATCGGCACGCAGCCCGTTGATCTTTTCGTCACGTTTGGCGAGGTTGTCGGTCAGCTTGCCCGTAGCCACCGAGGCCACCTGGCTGGAGCGTTGCGCGATGGCCAGCTGCTGTTTCAGTTTGGCATTTTCAGCGGCCAGCTTGCCCGGTGCCTGGTTCTGCGCAGGATCCATTCCAGGTTTGCTGTGCGCCAACATATAGGTGCCACTGGCAACCAGCAGCAAGGAGACCAGCCATGCCGCGAGCCATCCCAGCCAGCGCCGTGAAGGGGCCGGTGGCGAATGCACCGGATGCACGGCGTAGCGAGTGGGTGGTCGGGTGCTCATGGAGTATCCGTAGGGAAACGATCATATAGCCATTGACCTTGGCGAGCGTCAAGGCATCATTCATGGTAAGCAAACAGGCACGCACGATGCGTATACTCGGACACTGTTTCGGATGGACGGGTTCCCGACATGCTCTGGCTGAAAGCGTTCCACATCATCTTCGTGGTCACCTGGTTTGCCGGGTTGTTCTATCTGCCGAGGTTGTTCGTCTATTTCGTGGAGGCCGACGAGCCGGAGGTGCGCGAGCGTCTGAAGGTGATGCAACGTCGCCTGATGGGCATCACGCACATCGGGGGCATCCTGGCCGTGGGTTTCGGCCTGGCCGTCATGGCCTGGTGGATGATGCATGCCCCGAGCTACCTGATGCATGCCTGGTTTCACATCAAGCTGTTTCTGGTCCTGCTGCTGATCGGCTACCACCTCATGCTGGTGAAGCTGGTACGCGATTGCCGCCGTGATGCATGCACGTGGTCCAGTCGCGGGCTGCGGATCTTCAACGAGATTCCGTCACTGCTGCTGATCGCGATCGTGATTCTGGTGGTGGTCAAGCCGACCTGAACCAAGCCGACCTGAACACGGGTATCGCCAAACACCATCGTCGGTGCCGGAGCGGGTCTTGCGTCGGGATGCCGGTCAGGCGGCGGCGCTGCCGGAAGGCTTTTCGCACGGTCGCCGACGCGGATGCTCGATGCGGATGCGGCAGGTGCGTTCGACCAGTGGCGCGAACTGGCGCAGCGCGCGCTCATAGACGCGGCGCTTGAAGGACACCACGTGATCGGCCGGGTACCAGAAGTCCACCCAGCGCCAGGAGTCGAATTCCGGGGTTTCACTGGCATC
>NZ_JAQIBU010000115.1 GCF_027858935.1 Oleiagrimonas sp.
GAACTGGGCCTGGGCACCCGCGCCATCCACGCCGGACAGTCCCCGGACCCGTCCACCGGCGCCATCATGACGCCCATCTACGCCACCTCGACCTACGTGCAGGAGAGCCCCGGCAAGCACAAGGGCTACGAGTATTCACGCTCGCAGAATCCCACCCGCATGGCCTACGAGCGCTGCGTGGCGGACCTGGAGGGCGGCGTGGCCGGTTTCGCCTTCGGTTCCGGCTTGGCCGCGGCCTCGACAGTTCTGGACCTGCTCGATTCGGGCAGCCACGTGATCGCCATGGACGACCTGTACGGCGGCACCTACCGCCTGTTCGAGAAGGTGCGCCGGCGCTCGGCGGGCCTGGATTTCAGCTTCGTCGACCTCAATGACGCCAAGGCCATGCAGGCCGCGCTCATGCCCGAGACGAAGATGATCTGGGCCGAGACGCCCACCAACCCCATGCTCAAGCTGGTCGATCTCAAGAAAGTCGCCGCCTTCGCCCAGAAGCACGGCCTGATCCTGGTGGTCGACAACACCTTCTGCTCGCCGATGATCCAGCGTCCGCTGGAATACGGCGCGGACCTGGTGCTGCATTCGGCCACCAAGTACCTGAACGGCCATTCGGACATGGTCGGCGGTGTGGTCGTGGCCGGTACCCAGGAGCTCGCCGAGCAGATGGGCTTCCTGCAGAACTCGGTCGGCGCCATCGCCGGCCCGTTCGATGCCTTCCTGGCCATGCGCGGCCTCAAAACATTGCACCTGCGCATGCGTCAGCACTGCGAAAGTGCGCTGGAACTGGCCAAGTGGCTGGAAAAGCACCCGCAGGTCGAGCGCGTGATTTATCCGGGGTTGAAGAGCCACCCGCAACATGCTTTGGCAAAGCGCCAGATGCAGGGCTTTGGCGGCATCATCACCATCGAGGTCAAGGGCGGCCTGCGCAAGGCCAAGCGCATGCTCGAGCGCTGCCACCTGTTCGCCCTGGCCGAGTCGCTGGGCGGCGTGGAAAGCCTGATCGAGCATCCGGCGATCATGACCCACGCTTCCGTGCCCGCAGCCAACCGCAAGCGCCTGGGCATCAGCGATACGTTGGTGCGGCTTTCGGTGGGTGTGGAGGATATCCATGACTTGCGAGTTGAACTCGATCGGGCGTTGACCTGAGTTGTGTGGTTCTCCCGCACGATGAACAACCCTTCGTACAACAGCAGGCAGTCACGTCACCCCATTCCCGTTTGCGGCATGTAATCCATCATGACGACGACCTTCTATCGTTTGGTCAATCCTGCAGCACCGTATGTTGCTTTGAAGCGCCATTTCGCACTCATCGTTCAGATGGCGAAGCGCGATGTCATCAGTCGCTATCGCGGATCTTTTGCTGGCCTATTGTGGTCGTTCTTCAATCCACTGCTGATGCTGGCGATCTATACATTCGTATTCGGATATATATTCAAGGCGCGCTGGAATGCACAAATGTCTGGGCATCCCCAGTTCGCGATCATCTTGTTCGCGGGATTGAACATCAACCAGTTCTTCTCCGAGTGTGCCAACAAGGCGCCATCACTGATCATCCAGAACTCGAATTTCGTGAAAAAGATCGTGTTCCCGTTGGAGTCCCTGGCTTGGAGCACGGTGGGTGCGGCGCTGTTCCATTTGCTGGTTTCAACGGTCGTGTTGCTTGTTATATCGATCCTAGTCAATCACACCATGCCATGGACGGTGGTGCTGTTCCCCTTGGTAGTGGTGTGTTTCACTCCATTCGTAGCAGGGACAGTATGGTTGCTGGCATCGCTGGGCGTGTTCCTGCGCGACCTGCAGCAAGCCATGGCCGTCATCACCACGGCGCTCATGTTCCTGGCGCCAATTCTTTACCCTATTACAAACATCCCGGAGCGCTTCCGCATTCTGGTGTACATGAACCCGTTAACGGAGATGGCCATCGCATCCCAGAAAACGTTGGTCATGGGGGAAGTCCCCAACTGGATGCATTTAGGTGTGTATGTATTGATTTCGGGGTTATTCAGCTGGCTGGCGTTCATCTGGTTTGAACGCACCAGGAAGGGTTTCGCCGATGTCATCTGAGAACCTTACCATCCAGGTGCGTGGACTTGGAAAACGTTATGAGATGTACGCTGAGCCTGTTGACCGTCTAAAACAGATGGTGCTGCCAAAGCTGCATCGACTGGCCCGCAGGAATTCACGAGAATATTTCAAGGAATTCTGGGCCCTGCATGATGTCGGGTTTGATGTACGACGTGGGGAGACGGTCGGTATTGTCGGACGCAACGGGTCAGGTAAATCTACCCTCCTGCAAATCATTTGCGGGACGCTTAACCCCACGGCTGGTAGCGTAAAAGTAAACGGAAGAATTGCGGCATTGCTGGAATTGGGCGCGGGTTTCAACCCCGAGTTTACCGGCAAGGAGAATGTGTTTCTGAGCGGCCTCCTGTATGGAATATCAGAACGTGAATTACGGGACCGCTACGATTCAATTCTTGATTTCGCGGAAATTGGCGATTTCATTGATCAGCCGGTCAAGACCTATTCCAGCGGAATGATGGTGCGACTGGCATTTTCTGTTGCGATCAATGTTGATCCAGACATTCTGGTTATTGATGAAGCCTTGTCCGTGGGGGATGAATTGTTTCAGCGTAAATGCTTCGCACGCATAGAGTCGATCCGAGATCGAGGAACAACCATTCTGTTCGTGTCGCATGCGGCAGGCGCGGTGATTGAATTGTGCGATCGCGCGTTATTAATCGATGCTGGTGAACTATTGGTTGAAGGTTCACCAAAGTTTGTCGTGAATCACTATCACAAGCTGTTGTACGCACCAGTGGAAAAAGCTACCGCGGTGCGTGAGGAAATTCGTAGGCCACACGTATCCGTGAATGAGTCTGCGCCGATGGACACAGGCAGTGATGCGGGTGGACGTGTCCAACGCGATGCCGAGGTCGAAGCCGAAACGTTTGACCCGGAACTCAAGCCCTCCAGCACCGTTCAATTCGTTTCCAGAGGCGCTACGATCTCGGAGCCAACGTTGTGGACACAGGGTGATAAGCAAGTCAATGGACTGCTTCGTGGGAGGAGATATCGTTACTGCTTTGACGTCGAATTCTCAAGACTTCTTTATCACGTAAGGTTCGGTATGCTTATAAAGAGCATCAAGGGTTTTCCGATTTGCGGAACGATGTCTGCACCGCGTGTGCAGGACGGTTTAAACGTCGTTGAAGATAGTGTCGCTAAAGTACAGTTCTGGTTCGATTGTATGCTGAATCCAGGCATATATTTTATGAATGCAGGTGTCTTCGGCATAGAGGAGTTAGGCCATCCCGAAACTCTTTTGCACCGTGTTTCGGATGTCATAGCTTTCCGCGTATTACCTATCGCAGAAAACAACTCGACCGAGATGGTTGATTTCAATTGTAAGTCCATGGTGCAGATCGATGGCTGACGTTTTCGACCGTTTGCTGGTGGCTTGCCCGAACAATGGGGGTATGTTTCTTTTTACCCGAGGGGTCAGGTATAAACTTGACAATCTTGACACGACCGGACTTGCTATTCGTGGTAATCAGCTGGTTCGTGCCATTCAACCTAACAGTTTGGCGATGCTGGGGACTACCCTGCGCGAGTTGGATGGTGCTGAACGACGGTTCGATGATCTGCATGACGTTCTGCTGGATGGCAAATACTGCTACGTCGTCAGTACTCAATGCAACGAAATCCTGAAATTGGACAGTACAGGTACAGAAGTTGAACGCTGGAGTTTTCCCGGTGAGCCGGACTCTTGGCACATCAATTGTCTAGCTCGCTGGAACGGTCGAATCATCTTTTCGGCATTCTGTGACCGTTCCATGCATCGTGGATACAAGGAGCCACCGTTTGATGTCGGATTTGTTCAAGATCTTCAAACGGGGAACCGGCTGATCACAGGTTTAATCCAGCCGCACAGCCTGGTCACCGTAGGCGACCACTTGTTGCTCGCGAATTCGGGAGCCTTTGAAATCCACGATTACGACGCCGATGCTGTGCTGGTCCGAAAGCAGGCAATGAATGGATATACGCGTGGAATAGTTCTAAATGGATCATGTGTCTATGTTGGACTTAGTAAGACCCGTAACGTGAACATGGGTGGTCCGGATAGTGCTGTGGTTGTTGCTTTGGACGTCGAAACGTGGAATGAAATTGACAGAAAAGTGTTGCCGGTAGATGAGATTTATTCCATACAGTACATGCGTGCCGCGAGTTCCGTCGATACACTCGCAAAGATTTCGGCTCATGCGAGTTCACGACTGTCATCACTTGCACAGTCTGCCAATGATGAGTTGGCTTTGGTGACCAATTTAACTGCGGAAATGGACTCGCAGATTCGGACTTTGACTGAGCAGATCGAGGACCAGAAAAAACAAGTATTCGGTCTACTTGAGACCGTTCACGGCAAAGATATTCACATACAGAATCGAGACGCTGTCATCGAGACAAAGGACAGTCAAATACAGCATCGAGACGTTGTCATCGAGTCAAAGGATAGTCAAATACAGCATCGAGACGCTGTCATCGAGGCCAAGGAAGCCCGAATCACAGCCCTCATGGATGCGCATGAAAGTAGTGAACAGCGCAGTGCCGGGTTGCTTGAACACCACCTCACTGCTGTCACTCGGGCAGATGATCTCCAAGTTAGACTGAGTCTTCTGGAGCATTCAAGGTCATGGCGGCTGACGGCTCCGCTGAGGGCATTAAACAAGTTGACGGGTCCGGTTGTCCGCAGGTCAATTGCAGTCGCATATGCCGTGGTGCATCCGCTTCGCTACATGCGACTGGCACGCGAACTCGGAGTGACCGGTTCAGTGGCTGCAGCCAGGCAGTTCATGCGCCGTGGAGGCCCAAGGCCAAGATCCGATCAAGTTCCATCCTGCATCTTCGACATTCGTTCGCAGCAGGGTCAGCCTGTCGGCATCCTGACCACGCAGCATTGCCTTTTCATTGCCGAACTCATCGCGGATGCATTGAAGCGTCTGAATATTTCGAGCGAGATCTTGTTCGAAAGACCGCGCGAAGGTTTCAGAGACGCGCCGCACTTCGTGATCTGCCCACAAATGTTCGAGGAGCTTCCGGGCTTGTATGTTGCATTCCAGATGGAACAATCAGTTAGTTCGCGGTGGTTCACAGATACGTATCTGCACACACTGGAAAACGCATTTGCCATATTTGATTACTCGATAACCAACATCAGGAAACTGACCGACATGGGCCTGAGCCCGCGGCAGTTTTTCTATCTGCCAGTGGGTCCGTTGCCCGGTTACTCGCAGATTTCGGGTGTGTCTTCTGCCGAAACCGAATATGACGTCATCTTTTATGGCGATATAAACAACTCGAGACGACTAGCGTTCTTAGCCGCTCTTGAGAAAGTGTGCAAGGTCAAAGTGGTGAGCGACCTATTCGGGGCGGCCTTGCACAATGAATTGCGCAAGGCAAGGCTGATTGTAAATATTCATTATTATGAAGGCGCGTTGCTGGAGACGACTCGAATCTGGGAATGTCTTTCACTGGGCAAGTTCGTTGTTTCTGAACGTTCATCCGACATGCACGAGCACGAGGATCTGGTCAATTTTGTCGATTTTGTGGATGTGGGGGACATGATCGCCATGGCGAATCAGGTCCGTCACTGGCTTGATTCTGCAGATGAACTCGATCAGCGAGTCCGTAAAAATGACGAAGCGATTCGCGGAACGTGCAGCCGGTTCGACTATTTCTTCTACCGATTCATGCTCTACTCCGGAAACATGAGCTTCCGGGAATTCTGGGATCAGGTCGCGGATAAGCTTCCAGCCCCGAGCGAGAAGCTGTGCCTCAACCTTCCCGAGTACGTGGATCGAGCCGATGCTTTCGACAGGGATAATCAATACGGTTTTACGCGTTTTCCCGGACTGAAACACCCCCACGGCTGGATGGGGTGTGCCATGAGCTACAAGTTCATCGCCATGTGGGCGAAAAAGCATCAGCTCTCACAAGTCATCATCTGCGAGGATGACGTGGAGTTCCCCGCGGATTTTGGAGAGGTCTGGGAAGGGGTGAACCGACACCTAAATCAAACCCGCGATGAGTGGGATTTGTTTTCCGGCATTCTTGCTGACTTGAACGAGGACGCAAACATTCTTGAGTTTCACACAGCCGACGGAATACGTTATGTGACACTTGATCGGATGATCAGTACGGTTTACAACGTATACAATCCCAAGACAATTGATTTGCTGGCCGATTGGGACGATGAAGACCATGATGTCGAATCCAATACCATTGATCGGTATCTCGAACGATGCACGGACTTGCGTGTCATGACCACATTGCCTTTCCTGGTCGGACACAAGGAAGAGCTGTATTCCACCTTGTGGGGTATGCAAAACACCCAGTACACCGAATTGATCGTGGCAAGCCAGGACCTTCTGAAGCAGAAAGTGGAGCAGTGGCGCGCCCGCAAAGTTTCGGAAGCAAGCTGACGCTGGCAGGAGCGATACCGGGATGCATTAAGAGTACCGTTGTACTATTTGGTGCTTACGAATCCAATTCCTTTCGCCAGTATCGAAAGCGCACGAAAATCACCTCCTGCTTTGAGGATATCAATCACATTGTCTACTTGAATTCGGACAAGCCAGGGATCATTGGGCAAATGCTTGCAGTTGCGCGGGACTTCAACATGAAGCGTGAAGACTTTATCCGTGGGTACCAACAAGGGCGGTGCCTTGCATCCATCGAAGGACACGGTTACCTTGGGCTCGCCTGGATATAAATATTGTTTTTGAGCTTCGGCGTAACCTTTGATTACAAATGTCTTTGATTTGCCGTGATTCAGGAGAATGGTGTTATCACTGGCGAGCCACATTCCAAACCCAATCACGGGTTTGTAAGAACCCTCCATGTACGGATAATTGTCACTATATTTGATGTAACTCCTTACTGGAGTCTTCCCGGGCTTGATGGGCTTTGGAGTAAAGTCAGGTATCCGATATAAACCATAGCTATGACTTTGAGGAATCTTGAGCCCATACACGATGAAAGCATGGTTGAATTTTCTGATCTGCGGGACAATGGGCTCTGCTACGATGTAAGCTGGTCTGCTTTTATCGAGCCGCACTACGGCGACTTGGTTGAAGTTGAGAATATTGCGGCCCGAGAAAAGCGCTACATTCGGAGCCGACCACCATCCAATTCCGAACAGGTATGCATCCTGTGGAAGCGCCTTGACCCGGTATGCCACATCCATGAGACTGGTGTTGTCCGGATTTTTTTCGCGCTTGATGCCGATGCTTTGTTGTATGAGTGACCAAGCTGGTAAGGCGAGCAAGGCCGCGGAAAATACGCTTTTGGCTATGAGTTGTCGGGCCGATCCAGAAAGCGTAGTCAATACAAAAAGGAGCACCCCCAGATTAGCAAGGAGCATTCCATCCATTATTCGGCGTAGCCATGCTCTCGAGTCCGGAGTTGCTCCCAGCCACCAGATCATGTAGATGCATGCGGCACCGAGAATGGTTGTTGCGATCAGGAAGCGTGGTTCGCGCAGTGAGCGCAGCAGGGCGGCAAGGCCGACACCTAAAATCAGCGCGACCCAAATACCCGCAATCCATCGGGGCAGGCCGTAAAACCCGGCCATGGTATGTAGATGATTCAGTACCTTGTGGACGATACTCTCCGCATGGTGCGCGTGGGAATGGGATAGCCCCGCTTGCCAAAGGATGTGCCAGAACTCGGTATGCCACCAATTCAACCATGGCCTGTAACCTAGAGCGATCACCTTCCAGGTCTCGAAGGCAAGGGTAGGGATTGCAGCACTTACGCCCAAGAGCAGGATGTTGGTCCAACCATTGCGTACGGCCTTATGCCTCTGAAGAAAAAGTTCGATCAATGCCGCCGCACCGAATGCGCCCATTCCGATCAGCATCACGGTTTTGGTGAGGTATGAAAGCGCGAGCAGAATCCCAGCGAGAACCGCACGCGCTTGTTTGTTCATGCGTGGAGATTCAGGCTGAAAATAGATTATGGTTGCCGCCAGAAACCATACCAATGAAGGTATCTCCCCGTAGCCGAAAAAGCCGTAGCGGGTCAGGCCGGGCGTGGCCAGGACGGCCAAGGGACCCAAGAAACAAAGTTCGCGGGGTATGACCGTTCGCATCAGTATCCATGCCAGCACCAACAGGGCGATAAAATACACGACATTCACAGCTTCGCTTTGGGCAATGCCGATTCCGAATACATGAAAGATGGCTGCTGCAGGAAGAATGTAGGGCGCTTTCGTCTGAATTTCATGCGGGAAAAGATCTTGTTGTGCATACAGGCGTCGATATCCATTCCCTTCGGACAGTGAGCGTGCGACTTGAAGATTCATGGCACCATCGAACGATGGTGGTGTATGGAATACGACGATCAGCAGGTGTCCAGCGATCAGGATTACCCAAAGGGCCATGAACGCAATTGCTACTTTTCGCGCGTGACGGATCTGGCCGAAGATATCTCCGATAATCCCCTTTCTTTCACTCATTTCCGTTATCCGGAGCATTCAAGTTGCGAACGCGATAATCAATTCGTTCAAGTAACTTACGATTTGTGGATATCAAATCGCCGATGAATCCCATCATGTACATGATCACGGCAATCGTCACGCACAAAGATGCAAACACAACAGATTGCACGTGCCCCTCACCATCGCCACTGAAGTAGTAAAAAAGGAAGCGTCCGCCACCGACCAGGCCTGTGAGCATGAATACCGAACCTACCCAGAAATAGAAAGCAAGTGGTCGATAGATCATGAACACTCTCAGGATCGTCAGTAGGGACCGCTTCACGTAGCTTGGAATGCTCTTGACCAAGCGTGAAGGGCGCAAGTCGGCATTGGTTCGGACAGCGACCGAGGAAATGCGTAGGTTGCTCTGACCTGCCTGGATGATCGTTTCCAGCGTGTACGTATACGCAGTAAATACATTCAGGCGCATGGCTGCCTCACGCGACATGGCTCGAAATCCGCTCGGTGCATCGACCACATTGGTTCCGGAAGCAATTCGGACCGCCCAGCTTCCGAGCCGCTGTAGCTTCTTCTTGATCCAGGAGAAATGTTTGGTCTGGTCGATCGGACGGGCGCCTATAACGATGTCCGCTTCGTGCGCTAGGACCGGTGCAGTGAGCTTGCAGATATCGGCGCCACAGTACTGGTTGTCGGCATCCGTGTTTACGATGACATCGGCACCCAGCTCGAGGCAGGCTTCGATACCGGTCATGAAGCCCACCGCCAGGCCGCGGTTCACCGGATGGCGCACGACATGGTGAACGCCGTTGGCACTGGCTATCTCGGCGGTGTTGTCCGTGGAGCCATCGTCGATGATGAGCCATTCCACCGTATCGAAGCCTTCGACCTCACGCGGCAGATCAGCCAGCGCAATGGCGAGAGTCTCTGCCTCGTTGAGGCAGGGCATCTGGATTATCAGTTTCATGTGTCCGCCTTTCCGTAGCGCCGATGCTCCACGGTCACTCAGGAGGTCAAGCTGTCTCCGAGGTTGGTGTAGGCAGCAAGCGATCCTGGATTGGCCAATGCATCGGTGTTCTTCACCGCTCTACCGTGGATCGACTCGCGTACCGCGATCTCGCTGATCTTGCCAGAAATCGTCCGCGGGATGTCGGCGACCTGTAGGATTTTCGCGGGCACGTGCCGTGGCGTGGTGTTGGCACGGATCTGCTTGGCGATGCGCTTGCGCAAATTGTCGTCGAGCGTGAGGCCTTCGCGAAGCTTCACGAACAGGATCACGCGCTCGTCGTCTTGCCACTTTTGACCCACGGCGACGGATTCCAGAACTTCCTCGACCTGCTCGACCTGGCGGTAGATTTCCGCCGTGCCGATGCGCACGCCGCCGGGGTTGAGAGTGGCGTCGGAGCGGCCGTAGATGATCACGCCGTTGTGGCTGGTGATCTCCACATAGTCGCCGTGGCTCCACACGTTCGGGAACTTGTCGAAGTAGGCCTTGCGGTATTTTTCGCCATCCGGATCGTTCCAGAAGCCGATCGGCATGGACGGGAAGGGTTTGAGGCAGGACAGCTCGCCGGGTTCACCGCGTACCGGGTGGCCGTTGTCGTCCAGCGCCTCGATGGCCATGCCCAGGCCACGGCATTGCAGCTCGCCGCGGTACACCGGCAGCAGTGGATTGCCCAGCGCAAAGCAGGAGATGATGTCGGTGCCGCCGGAGATGGAGGCCAGCAGCACGCGCTCCTTCACATCGCGGTAGACGTAGTCAAAGCTTTCCGGCGCCAGCGGCGAGCCAGTGGACAGGATGGTTTTCAGGTTCAGCAGCTTGTGGGTCTCACGCGGTTTGACGCCGGCCTTCTCGGTGGCGGCGATCCATTTGGCGCTGGTGCCGAAGATACTGATGCCCACCTCGTCGGCCAGGTCCCACAGTGCATTGCCGTCCGGGTATGCCGGCGAGCCGTCGTACAGCACCACGGCAGCGCCGACCGCCAGGCTGGAGACCAGCCAGTTCCACATCATCCAGCCGCAGGTGGTGTAGTAGAAGATGCGGTCCTCGCGCTTGAGGTCGGTGTGCAGCACCAGTTCCTTGAGGTGCTGCAACAGCGTGCCGCCGGCGCCGTGCACGATGCACTTGGGCACGCCAGTGGTGCCGGAGGAATACATCACGTAGAGCGGGTGGTTGAAGGGCGTGGGCACGAACTCGAGTGCCCGTTCCGGATTGTCGACGAAGTCCGGCCAACTCACGGCATCATGGAGACCTCCCAGGTCGACCGGGTCGCCGCTGTAGGGAATGATGACCAATTTCCGGATCGACGGAATCTTGGCGAGCACGCCGCGCACTTTTTCCATGCAGTCAAAGCGCTTGCCGCCATAAGGATAGGCATCGGCGCAGAACAGCACCTTGGGTTCGATCTGGCCGAAGCGGTCAACCACGCCGTTGATACCGAAATCCGGCGAACACGAGGACCAGACCGCGCCCAGCGAGGCGGTGGCCAGCATGGCGATGACGGTTTCGGGCATGTTCGGCATGAAGCCAGCTACGCGATCACCCATCTCCACGCCGGCTTCCTTCAACGCGTGCGCCAGGTGCGCGACCTCGGCGTGCAGCTCGGCATAGGTCAGCTGGCGCTGGTGGCCCCATTCGTTGCGGAAGATCAGCGCGGTCTTGTCGTCGCGGTGGCGCAGCAGACTCTGCGCGAAGTTGAGCTTCACCTCGGGGTAGAAGCGTGCCCCCGGCATCTGCTCGGGGTGCTCGATCACCGGCTCGGAACTCCCCGAGGCGCGGATGCCACAGAACTCCCACACCAGCGGCCAGAACTTCTCTGGATGGCGGATTGAGAAGTCATACAGCGGCGCGTAGCGCTGGATGTCGTCATTGCCCGTCTGCTCGCGCACAAATCGCACGAAGCGGTTCATGTTGGCGCGTTCGATGCGCTCCTGGCTGGGTTCCCAGATGGGTGGATTCATCAAGTGGACATCCTCTTTCTCACAAGCGTGACCCCGTGGGCCAACGATACCAGCAGGCATCGCGCGCAGCGACAGGTCGAAGGTCCCGTGCGCCAAAGTGACGCGTCCAGGCTGTTGTTCCGGATGGAAAAATGCCGCCGGGTTCGGCGGTGGCCCAGGAGGCAGTAACGCGCTTCAGCCCAGTGCCGCCTCGATCCCCGGGATCACCTTGAACAGGTCGCCGACCAGGCCGAAGTCCGTGATCTCGAAGATCGGCGTGTCGGCGGAGCCATGGTGATCTCTTCAACACTATCTGGATGCGCGTAGGTGAAAACGTGCAATGAGCCCACTACCAATGCCAAAATTCAAAGCATCTCCCACGGTTGTCGCGATGCGCAGGGCCACCACTACAAGCACGATTTGGGTGGCTGGCAACGAACCACTGAGCCATGCACTTAAAAGGACTTCGCGTATGCCCAGTCCCGCAGGAGCGCCGGGCGCGACAAAACCGAGGATCCAGCTGCCTGCGAAGGCTCCCGTTAGGAAAATAACACTGGGGGTATGCGCGCTGGTTCCAAGAAGTGCATGCGTTACAAGCCAAAGCCCAACACCAACAATGAAGAAATTAACCAGGTACGTCACATAACATGCCATGACTGTTCGTACATTGAGTTTAAAACACGGGGTTACATGCGTTTCTTCGCCTCGTCTTGCTGCCCGTACTTTTGCGAGCCAAGAAGCAGCACGGGGGGCGAGTGCCAGTGCCAAGACAGCACCTGAGGTGATAAGAATCACCAACGGCAGCCGATACTTGCTGATATCCCATTTTATAAGTGCAAGTGGGGGTTCCCAGAGCATGGTCAGAGCGCTTAAATGTGAACAAGCCACCAAGATCAATAGAAATTCGTAGGCGATTGAAAAGAGGGTGACTGATAGGGGTATCCCCGAATTGCGTGTTAGCGCCACACGTCCAATGTGCTGGGCGATGTTACCTGGGAGGTACTTCCCGAATTGAGTTGTAGCCATGATGGCTAGAAGTCGCGGATACGAGGTCGTCTGATGCATGGCGCGTAGAAGCCATGTCCATGCAAGGACAGTAGTCGGGATGAGCAGAGAATAAAGGAGTATGAGCACCAATAGCGCAAGAAGCACATGAACGTTTACAAGCTCTGTTAAGTGCTTACCCGATAGCGCATGACGCGCATACGAGAAAAAATAGATGCCGGCACAACTAGCCAGAAGGATACCTAGCCAATTCAGCGTTTTTTTTCTCATAGAGACTTGGCGCGCAGAAGGTATCCATTGCCCCATGGCAGTTTTTGCGTCATCGCCTGCATGCTGAAAGCAGTTCGCAACACAAGCCGACCTGGCAGGGATCGCATGAGAGGGAACCACTTCAGTACATGTCCACGATCCACACCGCTTCGATCACTGTTGGCCTGATGCCCGCCAAGGTCCTGCTCGGACGGAGATAGCCTTCGTCTGATGCCGCGGGCTTGGAGTTTTTCTGTCATGTTACCCAAGGGGAAACCAAAGCACTCGACATGCTCGATGCTAAGACCCGCATTTGCGATGAGATCCATTAGCTCATTCTTGCGATACCGGCGATAGTGTCCCGCCCATACGTCCGCGGCATTCCACAGTCGTGGGTGAGCAGGTACGGAAATGAGCAGCGTGCCTCCAGGTGCCAACCATGAAGCCCATTGCATGATTGCCTCTCCGTCATTCTCGATGTGTTCCAGTACCTCAAAAGCCATGATTAACGGAAATCTTCCAGCCCAAGAGGGCGACGGCTTATCCGAGAGAGATATGGTTTGGTCGGTTGATTTCGATACCCGTTCGATGACACTTCGCGCTTGCGCTGACGTTTCAAGAGCCGTGCACACGAAATTTCTCGCTGCTAGTTCTTGCAAAAGCATGCCGGCCCCACACCCAATTTCTAGAACATCGCAAGGCTGCATGTCCTCCAACTGGCGAAGGATTCTCCTGCGTCGCAGCAGATAGCGTGGGGCAGGGACCCAGCCCAATTCCGGAGCGGCGGGTCCAAGAAGAGGCAGATACTCGATCATTTAGGCCTCCAAGCCAAGGCGCGTTAAGAGAAGTTGAGCGCATTGCTCGCCTACCATGCCAGCGCCAAGACGCTTGCTCCAAAGTTCGTGGCAAGGCTTGTCGGGCAAAGATTCCAGAGCATCGCACACCGCCAATGCCAGTGCCTCGGGATCGCCCGGGGTGACCAGACGAACGCACGGCGGATTGTCCTCAAGTATCTCGCGGATGGCGGGGGAGTCGCGTGTGACCAAAGGCTTGCCCATGGCCACGACCTGGAAGATCTTGTTGGGAATGACGCTGGCAGCTTTTTCAGAAGTGCCGAATATGCCCAGGCACAAGTCGGCCGTGAGAATGCGTTGAGGTAAGTCGACGTAGTCAACCCATGGCTCCCAAATGACATTGGGCAGCGGATATTCTTCCAGAATATGCCGAATGCGTTCCTCTTCCTGGCCCGAGCCGACGAGTTGCCACTGAATGGGTTGATCGGAAACTATCCTTGCAGCACGAACGATGGTCTCGATGCCGTGCAAGGGTATGAATTGACCATAGAAGAGTACCTTCAGAGGGGCTCTGGGCGCGCGCGGGGGCGGTGCAGGGTAAAGGTCCCGCTCGAAATGTTCCGTCTCGGCGCCGACCCATACCGAGCCAATACTTCCTTCTGTTAGCCCGAAGAGGTTTTCCACGCGTCTGGCATGCGTGTGAGTGTCGAGAAACACAAGGTCGGCACGATGTAATGCAAAGCGCTCCACTGCGTACAGCAGGCGCGCGCGAATACTCTCGCGTGGCAGTATGCGACGATCCTCAACTACGGTGTCGTATAGCGACATGAACATGTCCCACACGAGCGGCACACCGCGCATCCGCGCCAGGGGGGCAACCACAATTATGTCGAGCAGGCCAGGAAACCCGACTAGGACCACATCCGGTTTGCGAGCACGCAGGAAATTCCAGACCAAACGTGGGTAGGCCAACAGCCATCGCGTGAGGATGCGTATTTTTTTCCACAAGCCCCTGATCTGGGATTTGTCTTCAATGCCGTACCACGGATTGACATGACAGTGGTGCAACTTCACTCCTGCAGCTTCCAGGCCGGCATGTAAAAGGCGGATACGGGGCTTGCCCGTATCGTAAGTTCCCCATGCCATGACCCGCATTTCAACGACCTCGTCAGTGACGGTGTAGGAGGGAAATATGCGCGGTTCAGCCCAGCGCCGCCTCGATTTCCGGGATCACCTTGAACAGGTCGCCGACCAGGCCGAAGTCCGCGATCTCGAAGATCGGTGCGTCGGCGTCCTTGTTGATGGCCACGATGGTGCCGGCGTCCTTGATGCCCGTCAGGTGCTGGATGGCGCCGGAGATGCCGAAGGCCATGTACAGCTCGGGGGCGATGATCTTGCCGGTCTGGCCGACCTGCATGTCGTTGGGCACATAGCCGGCGTCGACCGCGGCGCGCGAGGCGCCGACGGCGGCGTTCATCTTTTCGGCCAGGGTGTAGATGATGTCGAAGTTTTCCTTCGAGCCCACGCCGCGGCCACCGGAGATCACGCGCGGGGCGCTCTGCAGGTCCGGGCGGTCGCTCTTGTCCTGCTTCAGTTCCACGAAGCGGGTATGTCCGGGCAACTCGACGTCGATGTCCAGGGCTTCGACCGGTGCGACGTCGTCGCTGCTGGCGGCGGCGGGCCATGAGGCCGAGCGGATGGTCGCGACCACGGTCTGGTCGGCGGGCGCCTGGACGGTGATGATGGCGTTGCCGGCATAGATCGGACGGGTGAAGGTGTGGCTGCCTTCCACGCTCATGATGTCGCTGACCTGGGCCACACCCAGCAGCGCGGCCACGCGCGGCATGAGGTCCTTGCCGGTGGTGGTGGAGGGGCCGAATACGTGGCTGTAGCCTTCGGCGGCCTTGGCGATCTGCGGCGCGGCGATGGCGGCCAGCATCCGGGCATTTTCGGCGCGGACGATGGTCAGCACGCGGCTGACGCCACCGATCTTGGCGGCTTCGGCGGCCACGTTATCGGGTTGTTCGCCCAGTACCAGCACGTCGATGGCGTCCGGTTTCACGGCGGCGGCGGCGCTGACCACGCGGGCGGTGGCGCCGTTGAGCTTGCCGTCGAGGTGTTCTGCAATGACCAGAATCTTGCTCATGGTGGAATGTCCTTGGTGTCCGTGATGTTCGCCGGGGCGCGGCTGCGCGTCCTACGGGCGAGGAATGGGGTTACAACAGGCCCTTCTGCTTGAGCGCCTCGACCAGCGCGGCGGCGTCCTCGACCATTTCTCCCTTGCTGCGCTTGGGCGGCGGTGCGTAATGGGTAGTGGTGAGGTGGTCGCCACTTTCGATGCCCAGACTGTCGAATTCGATGGTGTCGATGGGCTTGGACTTGGCCTTCATGATGTCCGGCAGCTTGATGAAGCGCGGCTCGTTCAGGCGCAGGTCGGTGGTGATCACGGCGGGCAGTTCGGCCTCGATGGTTTCCAGGCCGGCGTCGACTTCGCGGGTCACGGTGGCCTTGCCGTCGGCGATCTCCAGCTTGCTGGCAAAGGTGGCCTGCGGGCGCTTCCACAGTGCAGCCAGCATCTGGCCGGTCTGGCTGTTGTCATCGTCGATGGCCTGCTTGCCCAGGATCACCAGGCCCGGGTCTTCCTTCTCGATCAGCTTGAGAAAGGTGCGCGCTGCGGTCAGCGGCTGCAGCGCGGCGTCGGTGGTGACGTGGATGGCGCGGTTGGCGCCCATGGCCAGGCCGTTGCGCAGATGCGAGGTCAAGTCCGCTGGGCCGATGCCGACGATCACCACTTCTTCGGCCACGCCCTTCTCGCGCAGGCGCAGGGCCTCTTCCAGCGCAATGTCGTCGAACGGGTTGGCCGACAGCTTCACGCCGTCGATGGCGACGCCGGAGTTGTCCGGCTTGACCTGCACGCGCACGTTGTAGTCCACGACACGCTTGTAGCCGACCAGAATCTTCATCAGCGGTTCCTTTCCCTTGCGGTTCGGGCGCCCACGGTTTGCGGTCGCCGTGAATCAAACGCTTATTCTAACCCGAGCCGGGGGTCGAGGCCGAACGTGGACGTGTGCAGGGCGTGACGTGGATGTGGCGGATGTCGCCCGGATAAGGCCATGGGCCGCACCACGGGCACTTCCTTCGGTCGCATCCGGGGGGCGTGCGGGGATGTTGTGGCG